>NZ_JBXWSM010000021.1:0-57440 GCF_059613405.1 Ruegeria sp. BHSA118 | reverse complement strand
TTGAAAAATGTTGACGCCCGCATAGATGAAACCCGCCAGAGCGGCGAAATCAAACAGCAGCGCATGCCGGGTTGTCAAACCCAGCGCGGGGCCAATGAACAGGTTCATCGCAAGCCAGATCAGCATGGTCACGGCGATGACCACCCCGATATGTCTGCCCTTGCGGGCTATGGCCTGTTCCTTGTCCTTGTCCATTTTCCCCCGAAGCCCGGAACGGGCATCCGTCTAGTCTTCGTATGTGCCCTCGGATTTGGCACGTTTGGCGAATTCGGTTTCCTCACCGGCAGCAAGCTTGGCGGCCTGCTCGATCCAGCCATCGCGTTCGATCCGGCCCTTGAACTTTAACCGCGCATCAACCCAGGCCACGTGTTCGGGCGTCCAGGCCGCGATCTGGTCGTAGTGATAGAAACCCAGCTCGTTCAGCGTTTCCTCCAGCTTGGGGCCGACGCCTTTCAACAACTTCAGGTCATCCGCCTTGCCGCCGCGTGCAGCGGTCAGGGTCTCCGGCTGGTCTTCCTTTACGTCGGCGGGTTTGGCTTTCGCCTCGGCCGCTTGTTTCACAGCCGGTTTCGGGGCCTCGGGCGCCTTCGGAGGTTTCGCAGCAGCCGACGCCCCGGCCTGCGTGCCATCCTTACCAAGCCACGGTGTCAGGATCGGAACTTCGGTTCCGTCGATACGCTTGACTGTGTCCCCAAGCTCTGTCGCCAGCTCGACGCTTGCGTTGTATTTCGGCTTGCCCGCTTCATATTCGGACAGGCTGGAAAGCCCTTTCAACGGCTCGGCCGCGTAACGCCCGTTCTGAGGACCGGGCGTCGGCACCTTGCCCGCCACCAGATCGTCGAGGATCCTGCCGAAGCTCTCGGCGGTCAGATCCTCGTAGTAATCCTTGCCGATCTGCGCCATCGGCGCGTTGGTGCAGGACCCGAGGCATTCGACCTCTTCCCAGCTCAGCTTGCCATCGGCAGAAAGTTCATGCGGTTTCGCCGCGATCTTTTCCTTGCAGACCGCGATCAGATCTTCGGCCCCGCAGATCATGCAGGACGTCGTGCCGCACACCTGAATATGCGCCACCGAGCCCACCGGTTGCAGCTGGAACATGAAGTAGAAAGAAGCAACCTCAAGCACGCGGATATAGGCCATGCCCAGCATGTCGGCGACGGATTCAATCGCCGGGCGGCTCAACCAGCCCTCCTGCTCTTGCGCGCGCCACAGCAGCGGGATGACCGCACTGGCCTGACGGCCCTCAGGGTATTTGGTGATCTGCGCTTCGGCCCATTGCTGGTTGGCAGCAGTGAAGGCAAAGCTTTCGGGTTGTTCGGGGTGCAGACGGCGCAGCATTAGCAGGCATCTCCGATCACGATGATATAGGGGGCGTCCTGATGCGCGCGACCTTGTTGAACAAGGAAGGCAATCAGATCAGGCGTTTCGGCCTGTGTAAAACCGGCGGGGCGCAATTTTATCTCGGCTTCTTCTTCGACCATACGGCACCCATTCAAACGCACGAAGTCAAATAAGGCGTCGGCACGCCTTGCCGTATCCTCGGGCGCAAGTCCATGCGCGCCGCAAATCGCAGGCGCAATCTCGAATACGGGACCGTCCAGACCGGCCAACCCCCGTTCGGCCCAGAAATTGATCACGGCACTGACATCCTCGGGGCGCAGGTCACGCGCAGAAAAAGCCTCCTCAGTTTGCGAAATATCCAGCCGACAGCCGTTTTCCCGCAAAACCTCCAGCACTTTTGCCGTAGGGTGGGTCGATGCGGCCTGCGCCGGCAGGGCAGCCACGAGGGCCAGAATCAGGGCAAAGCATCTCACCGATCAATCTCCCCAAACACAACGTCCATGGTGCCGATGATGGCAGCCACATCCGCCAGTTGGTGACCTTTGGCAACGTGGTCCATGGCTTGCAGGTGCAGGAAACCGGGCGCGCGCAGCTTGGCGCGGTAGGGTTTGTTGGTGCCGTCGGCGACCAGATAGACGCCGAACTCGCCCTTGGGGGCTTCGACCGCGGCATAGACTTCGCCAGCGGGGACGTGGAAACCTTCGGTATACAGCTTGAAGTGGTGGATCAGGCTTTCCATCGAGGTCTTCATGTCGGACCGTTTCGGCGGGGTGATCTTGCCACGCGCCAGAACGTCTCCGGGGCAGTCGCGGATTTTGGCGATGGCCTGACGGATGATCAGCAGCGACTGGCGCATTTCTTCCATCCGCACGAGGTAGCGGTCATAGCAGTCGCCGTTCTTGCCGACGGGGATCTGGAAATCGAACTCGTCATAGCACTCATAGGGCTGCGCGCGGCGCAGGTCCCAGGCCAGACCCGATCCGCGCACCATCACGCCCGAAAAGCCATATTTCTGGATGTCATCCTCGGTCACCACGCCGATATCGGCGTTGCGCTGTTTGAAGATACGGTTTTCGGTCAGCAACCCGTCAATGTCGTCCAGAACGGCGGGGAATTCGTGGCTCCACGCCTCGATATCGTCCAGCAGTTCCGGCGGCAGGTCCTGATGCACACCACCGGGGCGGAAATAGGCCGCGTGCAGGCGGGCGCCGCAGGCACGCTCGTAGAAGACCATCAGCTTTTCACGCTCTTCAAAACCCCAAAGCGGCGGGGTCAGCGCGCCCACATCCATCGCCTGCGTGGTCACGTTCAGCAGGTGGTTCAGGATGCGCCCGATTTCGGAATACAGAACCCGGATCAACGAACCCCGACGCGGCACCTCGACCCCGGTCAGCTTTTCTATGGCCAGACACCAGGCGTGTTCCTGATTCATCGGCGCAACGTAATCCAGACGGTCGAAATACGGCAGGTTTTGCAGATAGGTCCGGCTTTCCATCAGCTTTTCGGTACCGCGGTGCAGCAGGCCGATATGCGGATCGCACCGTTCGACGATCTCGCCGTCCAATTCGAGCACAAGGCGCAGAACCCCGTGCGCCGCAGGGTGTTGCGGGCCGAAGTTAATGTTGAAATTGCGGATCTTCTGCTCGCCGCTCAGCGCGTCCGTGCTGCCGTCATCGTATCTTGAGCCGTCCATCAACGCCCTCGTTTCTTTTTCGCATCGGCCCGAACCCGAACCTTTTCCGCCTCGGCCGCTTTGGCTGCGGCCCCGGCCAGAAGAACCCCCAACGCGCCCAGAATGATCAACTCACCCATCATCTCAGCGGCGCTCCAACTCTTGCAGTTTCAGCCCGACCCACCACAGCAGGGCGATCGTGCCAAAGGGAACCAGACACAGCAGGCACCAGTACTTGTTGATCCCGAAGAAAGGTAAAATCTTTACCATCGGAATGATGGTCAGTGCAGACAGGATCAGCCACCAGATGCCACTCATTATTCGGTCTCCTGTTTCTCATCCCCCGGCAGAATGTAGTTCGCACCCTCCCAAGGGGACATGAAATCGAACTGACGGTATTCCTGCACCAGGCTGACCGGCTCGTAGACCACGCGCTTTTGCGCTTCGTCATAGCGGACCTCGGTATAGCCGGTGGTCGGGAAATCCTTGCGCAGCGGATAGCCGCGAAACCCATAGTCGGTCAGGATGCGCCGCAGATCCGGGTGACCCGAAAACAGGATGCCGAACATGTCGAACACCTCACGCTCGAACCAGTTTGCCGAGGGGTGCACGTCAACGATGGACGGCACCATGTCTTCTTCACGGATCGAAACCCGCAGGCGGATGCGCTGGTTCTGGTACATCGACAGGAAATGATAGACCACATCGAACCGCTTCGCGCGTTCGGGGTAATCCACGCCGGTGATATCCACCAGCGACGAAAATTTGCAGCTCTGGTCGGATTTCAGGAATTCGACGAATTCCACAAGATTCGAGGGTGCCACATCCACGTTCAGTTCGCCGTGGGTCACGTCCCATGACAGAACGCAATCAGACCGTTTGATTTCCAGCTGCGTGCCGAGTTCCTTGAGTGCTTCGCTCATCAGCTCTCTCCTCAGCGGACAATTGTGCCGGTACGGCGGATTTTGCGTTGCAACTGCATCAGACCGTAAAGCAGTGCCTCAGCAGTCGGAGGGCAGCCGGGCACATAGATGTCCACCGGAACAACCCGGTCACAGCCACGCACGACGGAATAGGAATAGTGGTAATAGCCGCCACCATTCGCGCAGGATCCCATCGAGATCACATAGCGCGGCTCGGGCATCTGGTCATAGACCTTGCGCAGCGCGGGCGCCATCTTGTTGGTCAGTGTTCCCGCCACGATCATAACATCAGACTGACGCGGAGAGGCCCTGGGGGCGATGCCGAACCGTTCCGCATCATAACGTGGCATCGAGGTATGCATCATCTCAACCGCGCAGCAGGCCAAACCAAAGGTCATCCAGTGCAGCGATCCGGTCCGGGCCCAGTTGATGATGTCCTCGGTCGAGGTCAGCAGGAAACCTTTGTCCTGCAACTCGGCGTTCAGGGCCTGGGTGGCGACTTCCTTGTCGACACCGGCAGTGTTGGAACCTGTCATCACTCCCATTCCAGCGCCCCTTTCTTCCATTCATAGGCAAAGCCGATGGTCAGAACGCCCAGGAACACCATCATGGACCAGAACCCGACATCGCTGATGTCTCTGAAGCCCACGGCCCAAGGAAACAGGAAGGCAATTTCAAGATCGAAGATGATGAACAGAATCGAGACCAGATAGAATCGGACGTCGAATTTCATCCGCGCATCGTCGAAGGCATTGAAACCACATTCATATGCGCTGACCTTTTCGGGGTCGGGATTGCGGACGGCCAGTACGACGGCGGCCAGAATCAAGACGATCCCAAGACCCACGGCAACGGCCAGAAACACCAGAATCGGGAGGTACTCCCGCAGCAGGTCTTCCACGAATAGCTCCTTTCCTGCGCACATATCTTGTCGGGTGCGCCGTCAATTGGCGTGTTGACTGGACATTCTCTATCCCTGCGGGGTCAGAGGGTCAACCGAACACAGCCCCCTTCGCGATCAAACCTGCGCTTGACAGCGCGGCATAGAATCGCAGTACCAGCGTTTGGCTTTGGCGCGGCGGAACCTGGTAAAACCTACTTATTCCATGCAGGTTTTCGTTTTTCAAAAAACGCCGCGATCCCTTCGCGTGCCTCGTGTGTTTCCCAGCGTTCGACCAACTCGCCTATGGTCTGATCGATCACTGCATCGTCGATGCGCGGACCCAGAGCGCGCACCAGCGCCTTGGCAGAGGCAACTGCCCCGGGCGCGCAAGACAAATAGGGGCGAATTTCGTCCTCAACGGCCTCCGAAAGCCGATCTGCCGACACGGTTTTCGCCAGCAGGCCCAGATCTACGGCCTCGGACGCATCGAACAAACGGGCCGACATGAATACCCGGCGCGCGCGGGCTTCGCCCATGCGGGCGATGACATAGGGGCCAATTGTTGCGGGGATCAGCCCCAGGCGCGTTTCGGTCAACCCCATCTTCAGACTGTCGACCCCGATCGCGACATCGCACACGGCCGCCATGCCCACCCCGCCCCCAAAGGCATTGCCCTGCAACGCCCCGATCAGAGGCTTTGGCATCGTGTTCAGAGCCTGCAACATCTCGGCCAGCTTGCGCGCCTCGACAAAACGCGTCTGTTTGTCAGCCGCCATCTGGTCCTGCATCCACCCCAGATCACCGCCTGCACAAAACGTCTTGCCCGCCGCGGCCAGAACGACCGCCCGGACCGCGTCATCCTGACCAAGTTGCGATGCGGCCTCGGTCAATTCCGTGATCATCTGCCCCGACATGGCATTGTGTTTGTCCGGCCGGTTCAGGGTAAGCGTCGCGACACCACGCATATCCGTCGAGATCGTGATCGTTTCAAACATGTCAGCCCCTCAAAGCCCTGGCCATCTGCGCGGCCTCTTTAATAACGTCGATATCCAGGCCAGTTTCGTATCCCAGCCGCTGCAAATGCGCCGCAACGTCCTCGGTGGCTACGTTTCCTGCGGCACCCGGGGCGTAGGGGCAACCGCCCAACCCACCCACGGCGGCATCAAACACCCGCACGCCCAGCGCCAATGCCGCATCGATGTTGTCGATCGCGCGCCCGTTGGTGTCATGGAAATGTCCCGCCAGCCGCGTCACCGGAACCCTCTCACGCACTGCCAGAAGCATATGTGCGACCTTGTCCGGAGTTCCCTGCCCAATCGTGTCGCCCAGCGAAACCTCGTAACAGCCCAGCGCGAAAAGCCGATCAGCAACCTCAGCCACTTTTTCGGGCGGCGTCGGACCGTCATATGGGCAATCCGTCACGCATGAGACATAGCCTCGAACAGGCAGGTCGATATGACGCGCCGCCTCCAGAATCGGCGTAAACCGCTCAATCGACTCGGCGATGGAGGCATTGATATTGGCCTTCGAGAATCCTTCGGAGGCCGAGGCAAACACGGCAATCTCGTCCGCCCTGGCCGCCAGCGCGTCGCCATAGCCATGCATGTTCGGCGTCAGCGCGGCATAGCGCACCCCATTCGCACGCGTGATCCCTCCCAGCACCTGCGCGGAACCCGCCATCTGCGGCACCCATTTCGGGGACACGAAGCTTGCAACTTCGATCCGGCGAAACCCCGCGCGGCTGAGACAATCGATCAAGGCGATCTTGTCCGCGACCGGTATTTCACGCTTTTCGTTTTGCAGCCCGTCGCGCGGCCCGACCTCATAGATTTCGACCAGCTCACCCATGTCCGCCCCCCTTCTGGATTGTCGTCGTTTCAAGCAAATATCGTCTGACCTTGGCACGCCGCGTTGCGCGGGTACAGATCAAGCTTCTTCCTCCAACCTCACCAGGGCAGCCCCGGCTTCGACCTGCGAACCGTCCTCGACCAGCACTTCGGCAACGATCCCGTCCCGCGCCGCAAGCAGCGAATGCTCCATCTTCATCGCTTCCAAAATGGCCAGACGATCGCCTTTCTGTACGGTTTGTCCCGCTGTGGCAAAGACGGCTTTGACCAGACCGGGCATAGGCGCCTCGATCACATTGGTGTCGCCGGTCGCGCTGGAATCCCGGTCCAGCGGATCGATGACGTCGAAGCTCTGACCGTAAGCGGTGAAAACCGTGAGGGTCCCGTTATGTGCTGCAACGCGAGGCATCGGCGCGCCGTTCAACATCCAGCGCCCTGCGGTGCGTTCTGCAACGACGCGGTTTTCGCCAATCTGCCAAATCTGGCGATCCGGCCCATCGACCTGCACGTCCAGATCCAGCACGTCGTCGCAACGGGACAATTGCACGGCGCGATGCAGCGGCGCCCACAGCGAAAACCCGGTTTCCGGGTCGACATCCACCAGATCCAATGCCGTCATCGCAGCCGCGACCGCCGTAATATCCGACGGCTCAGGTTCCTGCACCAACGTTTCAAGGTCCCGCCCGATCAGACCCGTATCGACATCGCCCGAGGCAAATCCTTCGTGACACGTCAACGCGCCCAGAAAGGCCAGATTGGTAACGGTACCCGCAACTTCGGTCTGTTGCAGCACCCGGTTCAACGTCTCGAGCGCAACGGCACGCGTCGATCCATGCACCACCACCTTGGCGATCATCGGGTCATACCACGGGCTGATCGTGTCCCCGGCGCGAACGCCGCTATCGGCGCGACAATTGCCGGGGAAAACCAGATGAGTCAGCGTTCCCGTCGCAGGCAGGAACCCTTTCGGCACATCCTCGGCATAAAGACGGGCCTCGAAGGCATGGCCAGAGATCGCCAGATCATCCTGTTTCTTGGGAAGGCTCTCGCCTGCGGCCACGCGAAGCTGCCACTCGACCAGATCGATCCCCGTGATGGCCTCTGTCACCGGGTGCTCCACCTGAAGGCGCGTGTTCATCTCCATGAACCAGAACCTGTCAGGACGCAGCCCGTCCGAGGCATCGACGATGAATTCGACCGTGCCCGCGCCTTTATAGCCGATCGCCTCGGCGGCGCGCACGCCGGCCTGACCCATAGCCTCGCGCATTTCAGGCGTCATGCCCGGGGCGGGGGCTTCTTCGATCACCTTCTGATGCCGGCGCTGCAACGAGCAGTCCCTTTCGAACAGATGCACGGCATGGGTACCATCGCCGAACACCTGCACTTCGATATGGCGGGGTTTGGCCACGAATTTTTCGACCAGCACGGCATCATTGCCGAAGGCGGTCCGGGCCTCGCCCCGCGCGCTGTCGAGCGCGGTCGCGAAATCCTCGGGGCGTTCGACAAGGCGCATCCCCTTGCCGCCGCCGCCCGCAACGGCCTTGATCAGAACCGGATAGCCGATGGCATCCGCCGCACCTGCCAGATGCTCGGGGTCCTGATTGTCGCCGTGATAGCCGGGCACGACCGGAACGCCGGCCTTCTCCATCAGAACCTTGGCCGCGTCCTTCAGGCCCATCTTGCGGATCGCATTCGCCGAGGGGCCTATGAACGTCAGCCCCGCCGCCTGCACGGCATCCACGAAATCGGGATTCTCGGACAGAAAGCCATACCCCGGATGGATCGCCTGCGCGCCGGTGTCCAGCGCGGCCTGAATGATCACATCACCCTTCAAATAGCTGTCCGCCGGGGCGGAGCCGCCAATACGAACCGCCTCATCCGCCATCTGAACATGTTTTGCGGCCGCATCCGCAACGGAATAGACAGCAACGCAGGACACGCCCATGGACTGGGCCGTTTCCATGACACGGCAGGCGATTTCGCCGCGGTTTGCAATCAGGATCTTGTCGAACATGGGGTTGGTCCTTTGTTTCAGACGTCGGACCGGGGGCTCTGCCCCCGGACCCCCGGAGTATTTTTCAAAAGATGAATCACGGGCCTACATCCTGAACACGCCGAAACGTGTCTCCTCGATCGGGGCATTCAGCGCGGCGCTGAGCGACAGGGCCAGTACGTCGCGGCTTTTGCGCGGGTCGATGATGCCGTCATCCCACAGCCGCGCCGAGGCGTAGAGCGGATGCGACTGTTCCTCGAACATATCCAGCGTCGGGCGTTTGAATTCAGCCTCTTCTTCGGCGGACCACGTGCCACCTTGCCGTTCTATCCCGTCGCGTTTGACGGTGGCCAGCACGTCAGCGGCCTGCTCGCCACCCATCACTGAAATCCGCGAGTTCGGCCAGGTCCACAGAAAGCGCGGCTGATAGGCACGACCGGCCATGCCATAGTTTCCGGCCCCGAACGAGCCGCCGACCAGCATAGTGATCTTGGGAACACTGGTGGAGGCCACGGCGGTCACCATCTTGGCGCCTTGGCGCGCGATGCCCTCATTCTCGTATTTGCGACCCACCATGAAGCCGGTGATGTTTTGCAGGAACACAAGCGGGATATTGCGTTGCGAACACAGCTCGACAAAGTGCGCGCCCTTCTGCGCCGCCTCGGAAAACAGCACGCCGTTATTGGCGATGATCCCAACCGGGCAGCCTTTGACATGGGCAAACCCCGTGACCAGCGTTTCCCCGAACCGAGGTTTGAACTCGTCGAACCGAGACCCGTCGACCAACCGCGCAATCACCTCGCGAATGTCATAGGGGGTGCGCAGATCAGCAGGGACAACGCCGAGAATTTCCTCGGGGTCATAGGCCGGGTCTTCGGGGCTGGCCCAATCCACCGTCTGCGGCTTGTGGCGGTTCAGCGACCCAACCGCACGGCGGGCCAGGGCCAGCGCGTGGGCATCATCCTCGGCCAGATAGTCGGCCACACCGGACAGGCGCGTGTGCACATCGCCGCCGCCCAAATCTTCGGCGCTGACGACCTCGCCCGTCGCCGCCTTGACCAGAGGCGGACCGGCCAGAAAGATCGTGCCCTGTTCCTTGACGATGATCGTCACATCCGACATGGCCGGCACATAGGCCCCACCCGCCGTGCATGACCCCATGACCACGGCGATCTGAGCGATCCCCTTCGCGCTCATCCGCGCCTGGTTGTAGAAAATGCGGCCAAAGTGATCGCGGTCGGGGAACACCTCATCCTGATTGGGCAGGTTCGCGCCACCGCTATCGACCAGATAGACGCAGGGCAGATGGTTTTCCTCGGCAATCTCCTGCGCTCGCAGGTGTTTTTTGACCGTCATCGGGTAATAGGTTCCGCCCTTCACGGTGGCGTCGTTGCAGACCACCATGACCTGCTGCCCCTGCACAAGGCCAATGCCCGCGATGACGCCGGCACAGGGTGCGGCATCGCCATACATCCCATGCGCCGCCGTCGCCCCGATTTCGAGGAACGGAGACCCCGGGTCCAGCAGGTTCGCCACCCGTCGTCGGGGGAGCATCTTGCCGCGGGATTCATGCCGCGCGCGGGATTTCTCACCGCCGCCCATGCGGGCTGCTTCGGCTGCGGCAGAGATTTGCGCCAGCGCATCAAGATGGGCTGTGCGGTTGGCCTTGAAGCCTTCAGAGGCGGGCATGGCTTTGGATGTGAGTTTCATTCTGCTTCTGATCCTTCTGGCGCATCTGACAATCGTTCAAGTTCTCTGGCTGCGCTCCATCGCACTACGATATTAAAAGTCTCACACATAAACTCTGTCATCTGAGAGCAGTCCGGATCAAATTCATCGTTTCTGAATTCCTCCAAACGACGCGGGTAAGACCATTTCCTAAAGCCGCTCAAACCCACCACTTGATCAGGCAAGCCCTCCGCAATTTCTTTGGTTTTTGCCAGAAGATGAGCGTTCAATTTCTCAATACAAACGCGCCTTTCCACGGGCGGATGTCCAAGTTCGCAGTAATCATATGCCGAAGACATACACCGAGTATCCATTTCGTTTGCTATGGGGGTGCTAGAAAGCGCCGTGCATTTATCAAACCAAGTCGGGACATCCAGTCTTTCTTGCGTTTCCTGAGCGGCAACCAGAGGGACAGCACCAAAGGCCACAACACAAAGTGTCAGAAGTCGTTTCATTCATGAACCTCCCCCGCCGCCCGCGCCTTCAACTCCTTGCGGATCACCTTACCCGTCACGGTCATCGGCAGTTCCTCCAGAAATGCCACCTCGCGCGGATAGGAATAATGCGCCAGACGGTCCTTGACCCAATCCTGCAACTCGGCACCCGTGGCCTCGGCCCCCGGTTTCAACACCACATAGGCCTTGACGATCTCGGTCCGCAGCGGGTCGGGCTTGCCGACCACCCCAACCGTTGCAACCGCCGGGTGGGTCAGCATGCAATCTTCGATCTCGGCCGGGCCAATGCGGTAACCGGCGGATGTAATCACATCATCATCGCGGCCCACAAAGCGCAGGTAGTCGCCTTCCCACACGCCGCGGTCGCCGGTGGTCAGCCAATCACCCCGGAACTTCTCGGCCGTCGCTTGCGGATTGTTCCAGTATTCCAGCAGCATCGAGGCCGAACCGCGCCGGATGGCCACGTCGCCCTCTTCGCCGGTCGGGTTGCCGTCCTCATCAATCACCGCAACCTCATGCCCCGGCACCGGTTTACCGATACAGCCGGGGCGCACAGGGAAATCGTCGGCGCAGGATGATACGACCATGTTGCATTCGGTCTGGCCGTAAAATTCGTTGATCGTCAGGCCGAACGCCTTCTGACCCCATGCCAGCATTTCGGCCCCCAGCGGCTCACCCCCGGATGCGACCGAGCGCAGACCGGGGATCGCCTGATCCGCCGCCTTGAGCATCCGCAGGGCGGTCGGAGGAAAGAACACGTTCCGCACCCCGCCCCGCGCAATGATCTCGGCGCAGGCTTCGGGGGTGAACTTCTCAAGCCGTGCTGCGACAACCGGGATCCCCAGCGCAAGGCCCGGCATCAGCACATCGAACAACCCGCCGATCCACGCCCAATCCGCCGGGGTCCACAGGCAGTCTCCTTCGCGCAGGTGATTGTGGCTGATCGAGACACCCGGCAAATGCCCGGTCAGAACCCGGTGCCCGTGCAGTGCGCCTTTCGGGCTGCCGGTTGTACCAGAGGTGTAGATCAATAGGGCAGGATCCTCGGGCCCGGTCGCGGCATAGGGCAGCGCAGGACCGGTCACGCCAATTTCGGATGCGATCAGAGGTTCAGCCAAATCGCCCAGCAAATCTGCCCCATCGGCATCGGTCAGCACGATCTGAACGCCCGCATCGCCCGCCCGCGACCGCAGCGCATCCTGCTTGAACAACTTGAACAAGGGCACCGAAATCGCGGCGATCTTCCAGATCGCCAAATGAGCTGCCGCACACCAGGGTGACTGGCTCAGCAGCACTCCGACCCGATCACCGGGCCGGACGCGGGCCAGCAGGGCGCGGGCGATCCCATCAGCCATTTGCGCCAGTTGCCCATAGGTTATCTGCCTCTGCCCTGTTCCGGTCAGATCGATAAGCGCCACCTGATCACCCGGATGGTTCAGACATTGCTGCGCCATGTTCAGCCGGTCCGGTATGTCCCAGCCTCCTCCTGAGCGCAAACCCGGTATGCGCTCAGCGTGCAGCAAGGCGAATTCCCCTTGTTTTCCTGACGCTTCGCGACCCGACCCTGGGCGAACGCATCACGCAAACTTGATGCAGATCAGAGTGGCCGGACACCGCCTTTGCGAAACCAAGAGCATCAACATAACCAAAGGCAAGAATATGACAAAGAAACTCGCCGCTTTGACACTGTCTACCGCACTGGTCGCCCTGGCGGCTCCGGCTTTGGCCCAATCGCAAGGGGACTGGACGCTGGGTATCGGTGTTGGCTATCTGGACCCGAAATCCGACAACGGCACGCTGGCCGGTGCGGCAGCTAAGATCGACGCGGACACCCGCCCGATTTTCACCGCAGAGTACTTTATTCGCGACAATCTGGGTATCGAGCTTCTGGCTGCGACCCCGTTCAAACACACCGTGGCCCTTGGCGGTACGGACGCGGCCACGGTCAAGCACCTGCCGCCCACCCTGTCGCTGAACTATCACTTCCCGACCAACAGCGCCTGGAAACCCTATGTCGGCGCCGGTCTCAACTACACGATCTTCTTCGACGAGCAATCGCCCCTGGGCAACATCAAGGTCGATGACTCCTTCGGCGTCTCGTTGCAGGCCGGTCTGGATTACATGGTCACCGACAACGGGGCGATCCGCCTGAACGTGCGCTGGTTCGACATTGACTCGGACGTCTCGCTCAACGGCGCCCCCATCGGCACCGCAGAAATAGATCCCTGGCTGGTCGGTGTTTCCTACGTCCATCGGTTCTGATCCCGTTTCCTAAGCGCCCTGCGGTTACCTCGTCCGCAGGGCGTTTTTTCTGTCAGAGCATTTCATTCATCATTTCGCGGCCGATCAGCATCCGGCGAATCTCGCTGGTGCCTGCGCCGATTTCCATCAGCTTGGCATCCCGGAAAATCCGGCTGACCGGCGCATCCGAAAGGAAGCCCGCCCCGCCCAGCGCCTGAACCGCCTGGTGCGCCTGAACCATCGCCTGTTCCGACGCGTAAAGGCAGCACGCTGCCGCATCCTGCCGTGTCACGTCACCGCGGTCACACGCCTTGGCGACTTCATAGACATAGGCCCGCGCCGAGTTCATCGCGGTGTACATGTCGGCAATCTTGCCCTGCATCAACTGAAAGCTGCCGATGGGTTTGCCGAACTGCTTGCGCTCGGCCAGATAAGGCATCACTTCGTCCAGACAGGCGGCCATGATGCCGGTCCCGATGCCTGCCAGCACGACCCGTTCATAATCCAGCCCCGACATGAGCACGGCAACACCCTTGCCCTCTTCGCCCAACACGTTCTCGAACGGAACCTCGACGTCTTCAAAGATCAGCTCAGCCGTGTTCGATCCGCGCATACCCAGCTTGTCGAAATGGGGCGAGGTTGAAAAACCCTTCATCTCTTTTTCGATCAGAAATGCGGTAATACCCTTCGATCCGGCATCGGGGTCCGTCTTGGCATAAACCACCAGAGTATCCGCATCCGGGCCGTTGGTGATCCAGTATTTGTTGCCGTTCAGACGGTAATGATCGTTCCGCTTTTCCGCACGCAGCTTCATCGACACCACATCCGACCCGGCAGAAGGTTCCGACATGGCCAGCGCCCCCACATGCTCGCCCGAGATCAGCCGCGGCAGGTACTTTTGCTTCTGTTCTTCATTGCCGTTCAGCTTGATCTGGTTCACACACAGGTTGGAATGCGCCCCATAAGACAGCGAAACCGAAGCCGAGGCGCGCGCGACCTCTTCGACAGCAATTGTATGCGCCAGATAAGACATGCCTGCACCGCCGTATTCTTCAGGCACGGTGACACCCAAAAGACCAAGCTCGCCCATTTCTTTCCACAGTTCATTCGGAAAGCTGTTCTTGGCATCAATCTCAGCCGCCATCGGTTTCACGCGCTCCTGCGCCCACCGATGCACCATCTCGCGCAGGGCGTTCACATCCTCACCCAGATCAAACTTCATCGTGGCCATGAACATCAGTGTCCTCCCTCCGCATTAATGAACAAGTGTTCAATAAATCTCTAGCAGCGAATCTGTCTCCGGTCAATCTTTGTAACAGCGTGTCCGAAACGGAAAACGCCGCCCCATAAAGGGCGGCGTTTCAAAAGATCGAGCGTGCGCCGCAGGCGCACTCCGCTTAGTCAAGACTGATAAACCGCGCTCACTTCAGCCCGGATGATCCGGGCGATCAATCGACAATCCTCCAGGGAAAACGTCAAAGGCACGCGCATATCCATAACGCCGGCCAGAACGCGGTCACTTTCCGGCATCCGCTCGCTATCGAAATACCGCCAACTGTCATAGCGCGACGTGAAACCTGTCGGCTCGGCACCGCCGAACCACTTCAGCTCAACCCCGCGCGCGGCGCAACGGCTGATGACTTCGGCTATCCGTTCAGGCGCCCAATCCAGCAACAGGAACTGAATCGAAGATCCGACATAGGTTTCCTCTTCGGGCCGTTCGACGATCGTCAAACCCGGCGTACCCCGCAACCCGGTTTCGATCTCGCGATAACGTTCGTTCCACCGGGCCACCTGCCGGTCCAGATCCCGCAGTTGCGGGCGCAGGATCGCCGCGCGCAAATTGTCCATCCGGCCCGAGACGTTGGGCGTGGTGTATTTGATCCGCTCGAACACGTCCGGCCCCGGCGCTGCCAGATGGCGTTCGTACAACATGTAGGACCCCGACAACATCGTGGCCTTGGCCGCCAGTTCCTCGTCATCGGTGACCAGCAAGCCCCCTTCGCCCGAATTGACATGCTTGTAGGTCTGACAGGAATAACACCCGATCGCGCCCTGCCGTCCTGACAACTGACCGCGCCAAGCCGCGCCCATCGTGTGTGCGCAATCCTCGATCACGATCACCCCGGCCGCGTCACACATCTGCATCAGCCGGTCCATATCACACAGATGCCCGCGCATATGGCTGAGCATCAGAACGCGCGCTTGATCCAGCTTGCCCTCAAGATCATCCAGATCAATGGTCAGGTCTTCCGTCACTCCGACAAAAATTGCCCGCCCGCCGACCGAGGCAATCGACCCCGGAACCGGTGCCAGCGTAAACGCATTGGTCAAAACCGGGTCGCCGGGCTGCACGCCAACCGCACGCAGGGCCGTGGCCAGAGCGTAGCCACCAGACGAAACCGCCAGACAATATTTGGCCCCCATCTGCGCGGCAAATTCCTGCTCCAGCAGGGCCGTTTCCCCCAGCTCTCCGGGGACGACATTGTAACGATGCAGACGCCCATGGCGCAGAACGGCCAGTGCCGCTTCGATTGCATCTTCCGGAAGGGGTTCCTGCTGCGTAAAGCTGCCAGAGAATACGTCGGTCATGGTCTTGTTCTGAGGCTCCGAAAGGGTCCGGTCAAGGTTTCAGGCTGCCGCACCGATCAGATCAGGCACGAGGCCGGGCAAGTCGTCAAAATGATGCAGAAGGGCTTCGGGTTCCAGTGCCGCCATGTCATCCCCCGATGGCCCGAAGGTAACCAGCACCGAAGGAACGCCCGCCGCTCTGGCGGTATTGCGGTCGGTATCCGAGTCTCCGACCAGCACGCACAAGTCCGGATCGCCCCCGGCACGGCGCGCGGCTTCACGCAACGGCGCCGGGTCCGGTTTGCGGACCGGCAGCGTATCGGCCCCGACCAAAGATGCAAAACGGTCCCGCACCCCCATGCGTGTCAGCAACAAATCGGCCAGATGTTCCGGTTTGTTCGTGCAAATGCCCACACCGTAACCCGCATCACTCAGCATCTCGACCGCCTGTAGCGCACCGGGGTAGAAACTGGTGTGGGTGTCGATGTCCTGCGCGTAAGCCTCAAGAAGAACCGGATAATAGGCCTGCACCGTATCCTCGTCATAGGCCCCGACACGTTTCAGCCCGTGGGTCAGCATCATGCGTCCACCTCGCAGCGCCACACCGGAATCCGGCCCGTGGATCAGTACATCCCCGTGCCCCATCTTGCGGAAACAATGGTTCGCGGCCGCCAGCAAATCGCCGGATGTATCCGCCAAAGTGCCGTCCAGATCGAAGATGACGGTGCGCATTTCGCCCCCTTGCTCGGCAGGTTTTCGCCGTGTCCTGTTTCAATCGGCAATCTTGTTTGATGGCCGAACGGCTTGCGCCTTTGACCTCAGCGGATAAAACGGACGGCAACAAAACACAAAGAGAAAACGAATTCATGACCACTGCCCTTGTCATCCTTGCCGCCGGAAAAGGCACCAGGATGAATTCGGACCTTCCCAAAGTTCTGCATCCCATCGCTCAGGTTCCGATGCTGATCCATGCGATGCGCGCCGGATCTGTCCTGTCGCCCGAACATACTGTGATCGTCACCGGCCACGGGTCCGAAGCTGTGGCAAAGGTTGCACGGGCCGAGGATGAAGCGGCGCAGATCGCTGTGCAGGAAGACCAGTTGGGTACGGCCCATGCGGTCGCCCAGGCCCGAAGCGCATTGAGCGGCTTCGAAGGTGATGTGGTTGTTCTTTACGGCGACACCCCGTTCTTGCAGCCCGACACGCTGGAGAGGATGATCGAGGCACGGTCCGGGAATGATCTTGTCATTCTTGGCTTTGAAGCAGCCGACCCTGCCCGTTATGGCCGGCTGGTCATGAATGGCGACGTGCTGGAACGCATTGTCGAGTTCAAAGATGCATCAGATGAGGAACGATCCATAACATTCTGCAATTCAGGGCTTTTGGCCTGCAATGCGCAGCTTCTGTTTTCGTTGATCGACGAGGTCGGAAACGACAACGCTTCGGGCGAATACTATCTGACCGACGTGGTTGAAAATGCGCGCCGCCGTGGGCTGAACGTGACCGCAGTCGCCTGCGACGAGGCGCAGACGCTGGGCGTGAACTCTCGCGCCGATCTGGCGGCCGCCGATGCCGTATTTCAAAACCGCGCCCGCGCCGAGCTTCTTGACCTGGGTGTCACGTTGATGGCGCCTGATACGGTGTTTCTGGCCGCGGATACGGTGGTCGGGCGCGATACGGTGATCGAACCGAATGTGGTGTTCGGACCGGGCGTCACGGTCGAAAGCGGCGCAACGATCCGGGCCTTTTCGCATCTTGAGGGCTGCCATGTCAGCCGGGGCGCGGTCGTCGGCCCCTACGCTCGCCTGCGCCCCGGTGCCGAGCTTGCCGAAAACACGCGGGTCGGCAATTTTGTCGAGATCAAGAATGCCGAAATCGCCGAAGGCGCGAAGGTCAATCACCTCAGCTATATTGGGGACGCTTCCGTTGGCGCTGCGACCAACATCGGAGCGGGGACAATCACCTGCAACTATGACGGCGTGATGAAGCACAAGACCACGATTGGTGAGAATGTCTTTATCGGCTCGAACACCATGCTGGTGGCGCCGGTCACTGTAGGCGACGGCGCGATGACCGCGACGGGCACTGTCGTGACCAGGGATGTAGACCCCGAGGCATTGGCCGTTGCCCGCGCCAAGCAGGAAAACAAGCCCGGATATGCGCGTAAATTGTTTGATATGTTGAAGGCGAAAAAGGCTCGCCGCGATAAAAAGGCCTGAGATATGTGTGGAATAGTAGGTGTTTTGGGGCAGCACGAGGCCGCCCCCATTCTGGTAGAAGCCCTGAAACGGCTGGAATATCGCGGCTATGACAGCGCCGGGATTGCAACCGTCAACGACGGCGCATTGGGCCGGCGGCGCGCGGTTGGCAAGCTGGTCAACCTCAGCGACCTATTGGTGCATGATCCTCTTCCCGGAAAATCCGGCATAGGCCATACCCGCTGGGCCACGCATGGCGCCCCGTCGGTCAACAATGCGCATCCGCACCAGGCGGGTCCGGTGGCCGTCGTTCACAACGGCATCGTCGAAAACTATCGCGACCTGAGGGCCGAGCTGGCCGAACATGGTGTTGATTTCCAAACCGAAACCGACACGGAAACGGTCGCCCTCATGACGGAACACCACCTGAACTCGGGCCTGTCCCCGGTTGAGGCCGCGTTCAAGACGATCGACCAGTTGGAAGGCGCCTTTGCGCTGGCCTTTCTGTTCGACGGAGAGGACGACCTGATCGTGGCGGCCCGCAAGGGATCACCACTGGCCATCGGTCACGGGGATGGCGAGATGTATGTGGGCTCCGATGCCATTGCCCTGGCCCCGCTGACCAATCAGATCACGTACCTGGAAGAAGGCGACCGCGCGGTTCTGACCCGAACGTCGCTTGAAATCCGCAACGAAGCCGGTGAGCTGGCCAACCGGGAAAAGCGCAAGATCAAGCTGGATCACACGCGCGCGGACAAGGGCGAGCACAAGCATTTCATGGCCAAGGAAATCGCTGAACAGCCCATTGTTGTGGCGGAAGCGATCCGGTCCTACCTGCCCACGGGCGGTGACCGTGTGGCACTGCCCGATGCCGATCTGGATTTCAGCAAGCTGGAACGTCTGACCATGGTGGCCTGCGGCACCGCGTTTTACGCCTGCCTGACCGCGAAATACTGGTTCGAGCAACTGGCCAAGATGCCGGTCGAGGTCGATATCGCCAGCGAGTTCCGCTATCGCGAACCTCCGATCACGGATCGAACACTGGCGCTTTTCGTCAGCCAGTCGGGCGAAACCGCCGACACGCTGGCCGCGCTGCGGTATTGTGAGGGCAAGGCAGACAAGATCGTTTCGGTCGTCAATGTCCCCGAAAGTTCGATTGCTCGCGAAAGCGATATCGCCTTGCCGATCCATGCAGGTGTCGAAATCGGAGTGGCTTCGACCAAAGCCTTCACCTGCCAATTGAGCGTACTGCTGATGCTGGCGCTCAAGGCCGCGGCAGACCGGGGTACGATGACGGATGAGGACATCGCCGATCATGCCGCCGCGCTGCGCGGGTTGCCGACCGTGTTGAACACCGCACTCGATCAGAACCGGGCGATCCGCAAGGCGGCCCAACGCCTGTCCGAGGCGCGCGACGTCCTGTTTCTGGGCCGAGGCCTGATGTATCCGCTGGCAATGGAAGGCGCACTGAAACTGAAGGAAATCAGCTATATCCACGCCGAAGGTTATGCATCGGGCGAGTTGAAACACGGCCCCATCGCCCTGATCGACAAACATATGCCCGTGGTTGTCATGGCACCCCGTGACACCGTGTTCGACAAGACCGTGTCGAACATGCAGGAGGTAATGGCGCGCAAGGGCAAAGTGATCCTTGTGTCTGATGATGATGGAATTGACGAGGCCGGCGACGGTGTTTGGAGCACCATCCGCATGCCGCATATTCACACCAGCCTTGCGCCGATCCTGTATTCGGTTCCTGCGCAATTGCTGGCCTATCACACGGCGGTTGCCAAGGGCACGGATGTGGATCAGCCGCGCAATCTGGCCAAGTCGGTCACGGTGGAGTGAATTATGGCCAAGCAGTTTCCGCAGCTTGATGAGGCACATCAAAAGTTCATCGAAGATCAGCATATGTTCTTCGTCGGAACCGCCGGGGCCGAAGGTCGGGTCAATATTTCCCCCAAGGGAATGGATTCGCTGCGGGTACTGGGGCCGAACCGCATCGTCTGGATGAACCTGACCGGCAGTGGCAATGAAACGGCGGGGCATCTATTGCAGGTCAACAGGATGACGCTGATGTGGTGTTCCTTCACCACACGTCCGATGATCCTGCGCACCTACGGCACGGCACGTTGCCTGCATGTCGGGGATGATGGATGGGACGACCTTGCCGGCCTATTCCCAAATCACCGAAGCGCACGGCAGATCTATGACCAGTCGATCGACATGGTACAGACCTCTTGCGGCTATGCCGTGCCTTTCATGGAATTCCAATCCGACCGCGATACGATGCAGAAATGGGTGGATGGAAAATCAGACGAGGACATCCGCTCGTATTGGGTGGAAAGGAACAGCCATACGATTGATGGAAAGCCAACCGGCGTACCGACGTGAGCCCGATGCTGAGTGGATATCTCGATCAGATCAAAGCGCATGGCGACCCGGATCGGGCAACCCAGATGGCCAGTTACCACAAGGCGGATCGCATCTATCTGGGCGTCGCGAACCCGGTTCTCAACGACCTGACCAAGGCGTGGCGGAAAGAACTGGACGTACCGGCGCGGGTCGCATTGGCGGACGGGCTATGGCAAAGCAACATCCACGAAGGGCGACTTGCCGCATCCAAGCTTTTGACTCAGGCACGCATCCGACCGGATGCGGCGGTTTGGAATTTGCTTCAAAGCTGGCTGCCGGATTTCGATGCCTGGGCCGTTGCGGACCACGCGTGCATGGCGATGCAAAAACGGCTTTCAGCAGATCCCGGACGGTTGGACGAGGTTGAACTGTGGACCCGGTCCGATCACATGTGGACCCGGCGCGCGGCCTTGGTCGCAACCCTGCCCTGGACCAAACAGAACCACCCCAAGCCTGACGATCTGCACCGCCGTGACCGCATCCTTGGCTGGGCTGCGGGATATGTTTCGGACCGCGACTGGTTCATCCAGAAATCCATCGCCTGGTGGCTGCGCGAACTGTCCAAACATGACCCGGAACGCGTGATCGCCTTTCTGAAACAGCACGGTGACGCCATGAAGCCGTTTGCCCGCCGCGAAGCAGGCAAATACCTGAAAAATCAGTTCACATAGACCTCAAGCTCGACAAGTTCGTCGAAGGGCACCAACAGGGCCCTCATGGCGTCCAGTGACAAGCGGCTGCCGCCGCTGTCCGGACCGGAAACCGGGACCAACGTGATATAGGCCTGCGCCCCGGTCCGTGGCACGACGACACGCGCGGTAACTTCGCTGTCCACCAGCGGCGTCTGCATCCAGCGCCCCGGAGTGGTCGGATCCCCAAGCCCGGCGATGGTGGTTTTCGCCCCAACCCAGTTCGGGCGCGCGGAAACCGGTTCGGGTTGCAACACCTCTTCGGCAACGGCGGTGCCCGTTTCCGTGTCAGGCACCGTCTGGGCGGGCGCGTCGCCCCCGCCGAACACTCGGTCAGTCGTTGACTGCACGGCGTCGCATCCAGCCGTCATTGCGCATGTCAAAACAAGTATTTTCTTCATGCCGGAAACCTACAACCCTGCGCCCACCTGTTCCAGCGCAAAGCGCAGTTCGCACTTGTCGCGGCCCTGTTCCAGCTTTACCTATATGGCATGACAGCTCCGCTAATCGACCCGTTTGCCCGCGCCATCACGTATCTCCGCGTCTCCGTCACGGATCGCTGCGACTTCCGCTGCGTGTACTGCATGTCCGAGAACATGACCTTTCTGCCCAAGAAAGACCTGCTGACATTGGAGGAACTGGACCGGATGTGTTCGACCTTCGTCAGAATGGGGGTCGAAAAGCTGCGCATTACGGGTGGTGAGCCTTTGGTGCGTCGCAACATCATGACGTTCTTCAATTCGATGACACGTCATCTGGACAGCGGTGCATTGAAGGAGTTGACGCTGACAACCAACGGTTCGCAACTGCACCGATTTTCCGAAGACCTGTATGCGGCCGGTGTGCGTCGGGTGAATGTCTCGCTGGACACTCTGGATGATGACAAGTTTGCCAAGGTGACGCGCTGGGGTCGCCTGAAACAGGTTTTGAACGGAATCGACGCCGCGCAAAAAGCTGGCCTGCGAATCAAGATAAACGCCGTTGCCCTGAAAGGGTTCAACGAGCCCGAACTTCCTAAAATCACGGAATGGTGCGCCCAGCGGGATATGGATCTGACCTGGATTGAAGTCATGCCAATGGGTGATATCGGCAACGAAGACCGCCTGGATCAGTACTGGTCGCTCAAGGACGTCCGGAAAGAATACGAAAACCACTATTCGGTCACCGATCTGGCCGAACGCAGCGGCGGCCCGGCCCGTTACGTGCGGCTCGAGGAAACCGGCCAGAAAATCGGCTTCATAACGCCGCTGTCGCACAATTTCTGTGAAAGCTGCAACAGGGTCCGCCTGACCTGCACGGGCGAGCTTTACATGTGCCTGGGTCAGGAAGACATGGCCGACCTGCGCGGCGCCCTGCGCGATCATCCCGATACCGAACAGCCACTTGAAGACGCGATCCGATCAGCCATCAATCTCAAGCCCAAAGGGCATGACTTCGACTATTCCCGCCAAGCCGTCGATGGCCGGATGAGCCGTCACATGAGCCATACAGGCGGCTGATATGCCGGATCACGACGGCCGCCCCACGGCGTTGTACCATGTGTACTGCGCCCTCACGTCTCTGGCCGCGCCTCTGATATGGCGGGTCGTTCGGAACAAGCTGCGGGCCGCAAACGTATCTGATAAGCGGCAACAAGAACGCCTTGGCCATGCCAGCCTGCCCCGACCAAATGGGCGTTTGATCTGGTTCCACGCCGCCAGCGTCGGCGAAAGCCTTTCGGTCCTCAGCCTGATCAAACGGCTGGCAGACCGCCTGCCCGAGGCCGAGTTTCTGATCACCTCGGGCACCCCGACCTCAGCGGCTCTGATCGAAAAACGCCTACCGCCCCGCACACGGCATCAATTCCCGCCGCTGGACACGGCAGGCCCGGTCCGGCGCTTTCTGAACCATTGGCAACCAGAGGGCGGAGTTTTCGTCGAAAGTGAGATTTGGCCGCGTTTGATCATCGAAAGCGCCAGACACGGCGTTCCGCTGGCCCTTCTGAATGCACGACTGTCGGACAAGTCCGTTGCCGGTTGGAAAAAACGCCCTAAAACAGCGCGGTTCGTGTTGAACAAGTTCAACCTGTTCCTGACGCAGAACGACAAAACCGCAGCCAACCTGACAGCCATCGGCGCCCCTGCGGGCCGCGTCCGGCCCGGCACCAATCTCAAGGCCATGTCAGACCCTCTTCCCGTAGATCACGGCACGCTGGATGACATCGGTTCTCAGATTTCCGGCAGACCTGTGTGGATCGCCAGTTCAACCCATGCCGGTGAAGAGGAAATCGTTCTGGCCGCGCATAAGTTACTTCAGGAACGCTGGCCCGATCTGCTGCTGCTGCTGATCCCCCGCCACCCAGAGCGCCGCGGCGATATCGCCAAACTACTGGACGCCTCCGGTCTCAACGCCGCGTTTCGATCAGAAAATTCCCCGATCAAAACCGAAACCCAAGTATATGTTGCTGATACATTGGGTGAGACCGGCACATGGTACGCTGTGTCTCCCATCGTGTTCCTGGGCGGTTCCCTGAAAAACATCGGCGGCCACAACCCTTTCGAACCGGCCCAGGCCGGAGCCGCCGTGATAACCGGCCCCGGATACTTCAATTTTGCTGAAACATTCGCACCGTTGATCAAAACCGGTGGCGCCATCGAGGTTCGAACCGAAACAGATCTCTCTGCGGCGGTCCAACATTGGCTTTCAGACGATCAAGCCCTGACACAGGCCCGCAGCGCCGCCCAATCCTGTGTCAAGACGCAAAGCAACGCACTGGACTCCGTCGTGGAAACGCTGTGCTGTTCGCTCGACCTGACGTGAGCGGGCGGGATCCCTCTTCATCTGGCCAAAAATATCCCGGGGGTGTGGGGGCAGAGCCCCCACCCGCCCCATCAGGCCGCCGGCATCCGCTGCTCGACGATCTCTGCCCACCAGCTGCACCCGGCGGGAATCGCCTCATCGTTGAAGTTGTATTCCGGATGGTGAACCATGGCCGTATCGCCGTTGCCTACTAGAATATAGGCGCCAGGGCGCTCCTCCAGCATGAAGGCAAAATCCTCGCCGCCCATGACCAAAGGCGCATCCTCGCAATCACCGGAAACCGACCGGGCAACAGCTGCGGCAAACTCTGTCTGCTCTTCACTGTTCACCATCACCGGGTACCCGCGGATGTAGGTCACATTTGCGGTGCCTCCGAACGTCGCCGCCACACCGTTGCAGATCTCATTGATCCGCTTTTCTGCCAGATCCCGCATATCCTTGCTCATGGTGCGCACGGTACCTTTGATCTGAACAGTCTGCGGGATCACGTTGAACGCTTTCGACGAGGTCTCGAACGACGTCACCGACACCACGACCTGATCGATCGGATCGGCATTGCGCGAGGAAATGGTCTGAAGCGCCAACACCGCCTGGGCGGCCAGAACCGTGGTATCTACTGTTTCATGCGGCTTGGCCGCATGACCGCCGCGCCCTTCGAAAGTGATGTCGAACTGATCGGTTGCGGCAAAGAAAGAACCGGGGCGGATGGCAAACTTGCCCACAGGTTGTCCCGGCCAATTGTGCATGCCGTAGACTTCCTGAATATTCCAGCGGTCCATCATGCCATCTTTACACATTTCACGACCACCGCCGCCGCCCTCTTCGGCAGGCTGGAAGATCACAACAACCGTGCCATCGAAATTTCGGGTTTCAGACAGGTACTTCGCCGCACCCAAAAGCATCGCCGTGTGGCCATCGTGGCCGCAGGCATGCATGGCGCCCGGCGTTTTCGAGGCATAGTCCAACCCCGTCGCCTCATGGATGGGCAGCGCATCCATATCTGCGCGCAGACCGATCACCTTTCCCTTGCTGTCCGACTTGCCTTTGATCACCCCCACGACACCGGTACGTCCGATACCGGTCACCACCTCATCGCAGCCGAACTCCTTCAGCTTCTCGGCCACCTTCGCGCTGGTGCGGTGGGTCTCAAACAGGATCTCTGGATTTTCGTGCAGATCCCGTCGCCATTCCGTGATTTCTTTCTGCAATTCGGCAAAGCGGTTTTTGACTGGCATGTCTTTATCTCTCCTAATTCAGTTCAAGCCGCCGGCATTCGGCGCTCGACCATTTCTGCGAACCACGAACATCCGATCGGGATGATCTCGTCGTTGAAGTCGTATTCAGGGTGATGCAACCCGGCGCTGTCACCGTTGCCCAGAACGATGAAGGCTCCGGGCCGTTCCTCCAGCATGAACGAGAAATCCTCGCCCCCCATCACCATCGGCGCCTCGATGCAGCTGCCCCCGACCGAGACTGCGGCTTCGGCCGCATATCCCGTCTGGGTTTCGGCATTGATCGTCACCGGAACGCCGCGCGAGTACTTGACGTTCACGGAACCACCGAATGTTGCTGCAATCCCTTCGGCGACCTCTTTGAGGCGCTGTTCGATCAGATCACGCATCTGGTTGGAGTGGGTCCGGACAGTGCCGCGTATCTGCGCCGATTGCGGGATCACGTTGAACGCTTTCGACGACGACTCGACGGACGTCACCGACAGCACGGCTTGCAGGATCGGATCGGCATTGCGCGACACGATCGTCTGCAATGCCACGATCAGTTGCGACAGCATCACCGTCGTATCGACCGTCTCATGGGGTTTTGCGGCGTGACCGCCGCGCCCTTCAAGATGAATATCAAATTCGTCCGCCGCGGCCAGCAAAGGGCCCGAACGGATCGCGAACTGCCCGGTCGGCAGGCCCGGTACGTTGTGCATCGCATAGACTTCCTGAATGCCGAACCGGTCCATCAGACCGTCCTTGCACATGGCCTCGGCGCCATTCCCGCCCTCTTCGGCGGGCTGAAAGATCACGATTGCAGTGCCGTCGAAATTGCGCGTCTCAGAGAGATACTTTGCCGCCCCCAAAACCATGGCGGTATGCCCGTCATGCCCGCAGGCATGCATCGCGCCTGAAGTCTTCGAGGCATAGTCCAGCCCGGTCTGTTCCTGCATCGGCAGGGCATCCATGTCGGCGCGCAGGCCAATCACACGGCCCTGCGTATCGCTCTTTCCCCGAATGACCCCGACCACGCCGGTGCGACCGATGCCTGTAACGACCTCGTCACAGCCGAATTCCTTCAGCTTTTCCGCCACCAGCGCGCTGGTGCGGTGCGTGTCGTACAGAATTTCCGGGTGTTGATGAATGTCACGCCGCCAGCCTGTGATCTCTTCGTGCATCTCTGCGAGGCGGTTCTTGATCGGCATGTCACTCTCCCTCAATTATGCCACGGGCAATCGTCGTTCCACGATCTCGGCAAACCAACTGCAACCGGCGGGAATCGCATTGTCGTCAAAATTGTATTCCGGGTGATGGCACATGGCCGTGTCCCCGTTCCCGATAAAGATGTAAGCTCCGGGCCGTTCTTCAAGCATGTAGGCAAAATCTTCCGACGGCATGATCGGATCAGTGCTGTCATTGACCTTGCCCGCCACGGCCTCGGCCGCCTCGGCAGCATACGACGTCTCAGCCTCGGAGTTGACCGTTACCGGATAGCCGGGCGTCCAGACGACATCCGCCTTTGCGCCGAAGGCCGAGGCCGTATTCTCGGCGATCCTGCGCACGCGCTCTTCTGCAATTGTGCGGTATTCGGGGTCGAGTGTCCGTACGGTCCCCTGCAAGCGGACAGTATGCGCGATCACGTTTGACGCGACACTGTCCGTTTCAAACGTACCCACGGTCAGCACCACGCGTTTGATCGGATCGACGGTGCGCGCCACGACGGATTGCAACGAGACGACGATATGCGAGGCCACCAGCGTGGTGTCTATCGCATCATGCGGTGCAGCGGCGTGTCCGCCCTTGCCGGTGATCGTAATTTCGAATTCATCAGATGAGGCCAGCAAGGCGCCGGGTCGGATCGCGAATTCGCCCACCGGCAACCCCGGCATATTGTGCATGCCATAGACCTCATCAATGCCCCAGCGATCCATCAGGCCGTCCTGACACATGGCCAGACCACCTGCGCCACCTTCTTCGGCGGGCTGAAAAATCAGAACAACGGTGCCATCGAAGTTTCGGGTTTCAGCCAGGTACTGGGCGGCCCCAAGCAGCATCGAGGTATGCCCGTCATGCCCGCAGGCGTGCATCTTGCCCTTTACGGTCGAGGCATAGTCCAACCCCGTCGCTTCTTCGATCGGCAATGCATCCATGTCAGCGCGCAATCCAATCACGCGCCCGGTCGTATCCTGCCTTCCCCGGATCACAGCCACGACACCCGTCCTGCCAATTCCCGGCGTGATCTCATCCACACCAAATTCCTTTAGACGCTCGACTACGAAAGCAGCCGTTTCATGCACGTCATACATCAGTTCAGGATGTGCGTGCAGGTGTCGCCGCCACTTGGTAATATCGCCGTGCATCTCTGCAAGTCTGTTTTTGACAGGCATCTCAAGACCCTCCCCTGAACCACTGAGGCCACGTTGAATGTTACGCCGCGCTCAGCTTTTCAACCAATCGCTGCATGAACCTGTGCCCAGCTTCGAACTGCGCGATCGATATGAACTCGTTTGGCTGATGAGCCTGCGCGATATCGCCGGGGCCGCAAATCACGGCTGAATACCCGGCCGCCTGAAACTGCCCTGCCTCGGTCCCATAGCTGACGACGTGGCTTGCGTTGTCCCCGGTCAGGGCCCGCACCAAAGCTTCGGCTTCTCCGTCCTGTTCGGGCACCAGCCCCGGGATCGCGAAATGTTCAGTCAGTTCGATACGCGCATCGGGGTGAACGGCCTGCATCCGTGTTTCGACCTGGCGGACCTGTTCGATATAGGCATCGCGCCATTCAGCCTGCGTTTCGTCCGGCACCGTGCGGAAATCCATCATGAAAGTGCAGTCTTTGGCGGTGATATTGTGGGCTGTCCCACCTTCAATCATGCCGACATGACAGGTTGTCCACGGCGGGTCAAATACGGCCGCGATTTCGCTCGGCTCAGCAGCCATGCTTTCGGCATTTCTGTGACTTGCCCATTCGATCAAAGGCGCTGCCGCCATGATCGCGTTCACGCCAGTGTGCATGATCGAGCTGTGGACTTCGAACCCGACGATATGTGTATCAATGCCGAACCCGCCCTTGTGCCCCGTCACCGCCTGCATCATCGACGGCTCACCCACTATCACTGCCGATCCCTTGGGCAGAACCTGTTGCATAGCTTCAATCATGGGCGGCGCACCGGTGCATCCGACCTCTTCGTCAAAGCTGAGCGCCAGCTGAAGCGGCCGGCTGATATTGGCATAGTGTGCTTCGACCAGAGCCCAGATGGCCAGGGCGTCAAACCCCTTCATGTCGCAGGTGCCGCGACCGAAGTATCTGCCGTCTTTCTCGGTCACCGTGAAAGGATCAGTGTCCCACGGCTGACCGTCCACCGGCACGACATCCGTGTGGCCAGACAAAACCACCGCGCCTTCTTCCTGTGGACCAACATGCGCAAAGATCGCGGCCTTGTGCGGTTGGTCCGGATCTGGCCAGCGGTGGCTTTCGATTCCGTGGCCCTGCAAGTAGTCCTGAACCCAATCCACCAGCGGCAGATTGGTGTCACGGCTTACGGTCGGAAATGAGATCAGCTGTGTCATGATCTCAAGCGGGGTCAGGCGTTTCGCCATTGGGGTCAATACCCGCTGTCCGTGGTCAGGATGAAGTGCCCTGCCTCAACCTCTTGATATTGCGAAGGTTCCGGCGTGTAGTTGGTGGGGTGAATAGGAGAAGGGATCGGTTTGAAATTCAGATCCTTTTCCGATTTCCGCTTGTTCGGGTCCGCGATCGGAACCGCCTTCATCAGAGCCTGTGTATAGGGATGCTGCGGGTTCTCGAACACCCGCGCCCGGGGCCCGAGTTCGACAATGCGGCCCAGATACATGACCCCGACATAGTGGCTGACCCGTTCGACCACGGCCATGTCGTGACTGATGAACAGGTATGACAGGCCCAGCTCGGACTGCAATTCCATCATCAGGTTCAAAACCTGCGCCTGCACCGACACGTCAAGGGCCGAGACCGCCTCATCCGCGATAATCAGCTTGGGGTTCAGGGCCAATGCGCGGGCAATTGCAATCCGTTGACGCTGACCGCCCGACATTTCGTGCGGGAAACGACGCATGAAGCTGCGCGGCAATTGCACCTTGTCGAACAATTGTGCCACGCGGTCCTGCAACTCGGACCCCGACGCCACGCCATAGTTGCGCATCGGCTCGGCCACCTGGTCGACCAGCTGCATCTGCGGGTTCAACGAGGCGAACGGGTCCTGGAAAATCATCTGCATGTCCAGCCGCGCCTTGCGCAAACCAGACGGATCAAGCTTCATGATATCGACACCGTCCAGATCAATCTCGCCCGCCAACGGCTCAACCAGCCGCAGAATCGAACGCCCTGCCGAAGACTTGCCGCAACCGGATTCCCCGACAAGACTGAGCGTTTGACCTTTGTTCAGAGTAAACGAGACATCTTCGACCGCATGAACGTTCGAGATTGTGCGTCGCAAAAGCCCGCCCTTGACCGGGAACCGTGTTGTCAGGTTCTTCACGGTCAGCAGAACCTCTTCCGTACCCGGAATTGGCGCAATATTCTGCCCTTCGACCCCCAGCAGCTTCATCGGCTCGGGCGCAGATTTACCCTGCATCTCGCCCAGTTTCGGCACCGCAGCCAGCAATGCTTTGGTATAATCGTGCTGCGGGTTTTCAAAGATTTCCTTGACCGTGCCTTCTTCGACCTTGTTGCCGCGGAACATCACCACCACGCGGTCAGCCATCTGGGCAACCACGGCCATGTCGTGGGTGATGAACATCACCGCAGTTCCGGTTTCCCGCTTGAGGCGGTCCATCAAGGCCAGGATCTCGGCCTGAATGGTCACATCCAGCGCCGTGGTGGGTTCGTCGGCGATCAACAGGCGCGGTTCACAGGCCATCGCCATCGCAATCACAACGCGTTGGCGCATCCCGCCCGACAACTCGTGAGGGTATTGTTTCAGACGGCGCTCGGGCTCTGGGATACGGACCTGACGCAGCAATTCCAGCGCCCGTTTCTCGGCCTGCGCCTTCGTCATGTCCTTGTGGATGCGCAGACCTTCGGTCAACTGGCGGCCCACGGTGAAAACGGGGTTCAGCGCGGTCATCGGCTCTTGAAAGATCATCCCGATCTCGTTGCCGCGAATCTGTTTCATCAGATCCTGATCGGCCTTGGCCAGGTTCATTTTTTCGCCATCGCGACGATCAAACAGCAGTTCGCCGCCCGCGATTTCGCCGCCACCAAACTCGACCAGACGCATCAAAGACAAAGATGAAACCGACTTCCCCGAGCCCGATTCGCCAACGATACAAACGGTTTCGCCTGGTTTGACCTCGAACGAGACGTCCTCAACACCAACAACGGGACCGTCCTTTGTCTGAAACTCCACCCGCAGTTTTTTGATTTGAGCAATAGGCTGATCCAGCACGTGCGCGCTCCCTTGACGAGGTTATTCTTGTTCTGAGTGCCGAACGCTACGGCGGGCCACCGGGAAAAGTCAAACCCATTACACATTTTCGCGACGGCACCACTTGCATTTTTCTCAAGTTCTGTTTCGATACCCAACGTAACCGCCTTGGGGAAGCAGCGCCGACGGAATCCGTTAGCGCTATTATTGTGAATGATCAAAACCTTACCCCGAAGCGGCAACGCCAAACCCGCAGGCCTTGCGGAGATAATCGAGACACGAACGTGTCCAATTCGGGAGTGACTTATGAAAATCAAAACCCTTTTGCTTGGTGCGATCGCAAGCACGGCAATGGCCCCGATGGCCTTTGCCGAGCGCGGTTCGGACGGCAATGTCAGCATCATCTATTGGCAGGCTCCGTCGATCCTGAACCCGTTCCTGTCCGGCGGTACGAAAGACGTGGAATCAGCATCGCTGGTGATCGAGCCTCTTGCCCGCTACGACCAGGACGGCAACATGGTGCCATTTCTGGCGTCTGAAATCCCGACCGTGGAAAATGGCGGTGTCAGCGAAGACCTGACGTCGATCACATGGAAAATCGCGCCGGGAATCACATGGTCGGACGGCTCTCCGTTCACCGCTGCTGACGTGAAGTTCACCGCTGATTACTGCATGCACCCGGAAGGTGGCTGCGCACAGGTCACCAAGTTCGAAGGCGTCACCTCGGTCGAAGCTGTTGATGACCTGACCGTCAAGGTCACTTTCGACGCACCGACCCCCTTCCCCTATGGCCCGTTCGTCGGCGGTGAAAGCCCGATCCTGCAAAAGGCCCAGTTCGAAAACTGCATGGGCGCCAAGGCCCCCGAATGTACAGAACAGAACTTCAACCCGATCGGCACCGGTCCCTTTGTCGTCACCGAGTTCAAGCCGAACGACGTGATCACCTTCAAGGCCAACGACAACTATCGTGATCCGGCAAAACCTGCCTTTGCGACCGTGACCTTCAAAGGCGGCGGTGACGCGACGGCTGCTGGTCGTGCCGTCATGGAAACCGGTGAGTTTGACTATGCCTGGAACCTGCAACTGGCTCCGGAAGTGATCGCTCAGATGCAGGAAGGTGGCAAAGGTACGCCGGTTGCAGGCTTCGGCCCGCTGGTCGAGCGCATCATGCTGAACCAGACCAACCCGTCGCCCGAGCTGCCTGAAGGCGAGCGTTCGACAGCCAAGCATCCGCATCCGTTCCTGACGGATCCGGCGGTCTACAAAGCGATGTCGCTGGCGATCGACCGCCCGCTGCTGGTCGAAATCGGTTACGGTCAGGCTGGTAAAGTCACCTGTAACTGGGTTCCGGCCCCTGCTGCGTTCAACTCGACCTCGATGACCTGTGACACGCAGGATATCGAAGGCGCGAAGAAACTCCTGGATGATGCAGGCATCGTTGATTCCGATGGCGACGGCGTTCGCGAGAAGGACGGCGTTCCGCTGAAAATTGTCTACCAGACCTCGACCAACGCTGTTCGTCAGGACTTCCAGGCGCTGATCAAGGAATGGTGGAGCCAGATTGGTATCGAATCCGAGCTGCGCAACATCAACGCATCGGTCTTCTTTGGTGGTGACCCGGGTTCGCCGGACACGTTCCAGAAGTTCTATGCCGACGTTGAAATGTACGCCAACACCTTCAACGGCACCGACCCGCAGTCCTATCTGGGCAACGGCCTGTGCGACAAAGCTCCGCGTCCTGACTCCCAGTGGCAGGGTGAGAACATCAGCCGCTTCTGCAACGAAGAGTTCGACAAGCTGCACGCTCAGTTGGCCGAAACCGCTGGTCTGGAAGCGCGTGCGGAAATCGCCAAGCAGCTGAATGACATCATGGTTCAGAATGGTGGTATGATCCCGCTAGTTCACCGTGGTCGTCTGTCGGCACATGCAAACACCCTGGGTGGCGTTGTCCTGAACGTTTGGGACAGCGAGCTGTGGAACATTGCGGACTGGTACCGCAAGACCGGTTCCTAAGCACTGACCTTGCAAAACCGCGCCCCGATCGTTATCGGGGCGCGGTCAATTGCATCCCACCCCAACAAGAAGACGCATATAAAGGCGCCTCTTAATGCTTAATTTCACAATCAGACGACTGGTGCTGGCCGTTCCAACGCTGCTGTTCATCAGCCTCGTCATCTTCCTGCTTCTCGAGCTCGCACCCGGCGATCCGATGGCGCAGGTTCCGCTCACCGTTCCCCCCGAAGTCAAGGAAAAGATGCGCGAGGCGCTTGGCCTTGGCCAGCCGATGCATATCCGGTTCTGGAAATGGATCGTGCAATTCTTCTGGATCGAACCGCAGGTTCTGATCGACCACATCTTCGGCACCAGTTTTTCCGCAGGCGACCTGCGCGTGATATCCTGGCAGACCCGCTCGCCCGTTATGGACATCGTCGTTCAGCGCATCCCGCAGACCCTATGGGTTGTCGGCACCGCCTATGTGGTCGCCATCCTGATCGCCCTGCCCATCGGCATCTATTCGGCTTATCGCCAGTATTCCTGGTTCGACCAGATGGGCACCTTTGTATCGATGGTCGGCTTCTCGGTCCCTCCGTTCTTCTCGGGCGTTCTGGTGATCGTGATCTTCTCGGTCCAGCTGGGCTGGTTCCCGTCGATCTATGACACGACCCATGTGGTCAACAGCTGGGACAGCTTTGTTGTTCAGCTGAAACAGATGATCATGCCCGTCATGGTGCTGGCGTTGCAGATCACTGCGCAGCTCAGCCGCTTCATGCGCGCCTCAATGCTGGATAACCTCAACCAGGATTACGTCCGCACCGCCCGCGCCAAGGGGCTCAGCGAATACACCGTGGTCATGGTCCACGTCCTGCGCAACTCGATGATCCCTGTGGTCACGGTCATTGCACTGGGTATTCCGGCCATCTTCGGCGGCGCCATCATCACCGAACAGGTGTTCAAGGTGAATGGTATCGGTCAATTGCTGATCGGGGCCATTCAGGCCAACGACCTGCCGATGGTGCAAACCCTGACCTTCATCTTCGCCGTGCTGATCGTGTTGTTCAACCTGATCGCCGACGTCCTGTATGGCATTCTGGACCCGAGGATTCGCTATGACTGATCACGACAAATCAGACACGCTGATCCCCGACGAAGGTCTGGCCCCCGCATCCACCGCACTGCCAACCGCTGATGTGATGGAGGAGCTCACGACCCCGCCGCGCAGCCAATGGCGCGACGTGTGGGATCAGTTCAAGACGCACAAGGGCGCCATGGTGGGGGCAGTGCTGTTCTTCCTGATCGTGGCAGGCGTCTATCTGGGCCCCTATCTCTGGAGCATCGATCCAACGCAGATCGATATCCGGGCCCGCAATCAGGGGCCAAGCTGGGCGCATCCCTTCGGCACCGACCAACTGGGCCGGGATATTCTGGCGCGCATGATGTCGGGCGGTCAAACCTCGGTATCGGTGGGCATTACCGCAATGCTGCTGGCACTGTTCCTGGGATCGTTCATCGGCGTTCTGGCCGGGTTCTTCAAACGGCTGGATGGACCGCTTATGCGTCTGACAGACCTGTTTCTGGCCCTGCCCCTGCTGCCCTTGCTGCTGGTCATGATGCTGCTGTTCCGCGAGCCCCTGTCGGCCGCGTTCGGGCTGGAGCGCGGGATCTTCATCCTGATCGTCTGCGCCATCGGCATCACTTCGTGGATGCCTACGGCGCGGATCGTGCGCGGTGATGTGCTGGCCATCAAGGAGCGCGAATTCGTTCTGGCGGCCCGCTCCATCGGCACCAGCAACAGCCAGATCATCACGCGGCACATTCTGCCGAACGTTCTGTCACCAATCATGGTGTCGGCAACGCTGGGGATTGCGACGGCGATCATTACCGAAAGCGCGCTGTCCTTCCTGGGCCTGGGCTTTCCGCCCGACTTCCCGACATGGGGACGCCTGCTGTTCGACGGAGTCGATTACCTACAGCAATACCCCGAGCGTGTATTCTGGCCTGGTCTGGCAATCTCGCTGACCGTCCTGAGCGTCAACTATCTGGGTGACGGTCTGCGCGATGCGCTGGATCCCCGCATTCGCGGACGCTGAAACAAGTTCAGTCGGCGCGCCTCAGCGCGCCGGCCAACAGCACGATCAGAACGGCCAATGGCAACAGCACAGCGAACGCCAGACGCAGGCCGAACACTTCCGCCAAAAAGCCGATCAACGGCGGACCGATCAACAGCCCCCCATACCCCAATGTCGCAACGCTTGCGATGGCTTGCCCCGGCGGCACATTCGGATCGCTGGCCGCCCGGCTGAATGCCAGCGGCATAATCACGGCATAGCCTATTCCCATCAAGGCAAAGCCAGCCAGCACGGGCAGGATCGTTGCTGTTGAAACCACCGTGAAAACCCCAAACGCCGCGCAAATACCACCGAACCGCGCGGAAACGACCGGACCGAACCGGGTGATGACAAGCGCGCCTGCAAGTCGAAACGCCACCATGGTCACTGAAAACACCGCATAGCCCAAGGCAGCGACGCTTTCGGACGCCCCCGTGATGTCACGCAGATATATCGCGCTCCAGTCCGCGACGGCCCCTTCGCCCAACGCTCCGCACAAGGCGGCTATGCCAACCAATATCAACGCCCCGGATGGCAAAGCGAAGACCGTACTCTGAGGCCCTTTGGATTGGCGCGAGGTCCAGCTTACCCAGGATGACGCAAGCGCAAGGCCAACAACCACGCCACCCGCCAATAAGAAGTGCACAAGAACCGTCAGCCCCATCTGAACCGCGGCATAACCGCTGAGCGCGCCAAGACCGGCGCCAAGGCTCCACATTGCGTGGAACGAGGACATAACAGGTTTGTCATATGCCTGCTCTACCTCGGCGGCCCATGCATTCATCGCAACATCCATCGACCCGTGGAAGGCGCCAAAGACAAACAGGAACACAGCCAGCCCCCCAAGCCCATCAGCCAGAGCAAGCAAGATCAGCGACGCCGTGTACAGAACCGCAATGATCCGGGTGATTGCAACAGCGCCGAAACGATCCGTAAGCCGCCCGGTTATCGGGAAAGAACAGACAGCCCCCGCAGCCATGAACAACAGGCCGTATCCGAGCGCCTCATGGGACAGTTCCAAGCGGTCACGTATGGCGGGAATGCGCGACGCCCAGATTCCGAACAGGGCACCATTCAGAATGAACATGGCGGCGACAGCGCGCCATGCTGCAACTATGCTTGCCATCCCATGCCCTCGCTCTGCTTGCCCAATGCCCCTGTTCTACAGGTCAGAAAAAACTTGGCAATTGCTGCTCAACCGAGCCGTTTGCGAATGCGTCTCACCGAGTACCACACCGCGACGACAACCGGGATCGTTACCGCCGCCGTCAGCATACCCTTGCTGATGCCAGAGGCCGTCAGCGGATACAAAAGATAACTGACCAGCGAAACCGCGTAATAGCTGATGGCAACCACGGAAAGCCCCTCGACCGTGTGTTGCAAGCGCAGTGCCAGATCGGCCCGACGGTCCATGCTTTCCAGCAACGCCTGATTTTGCGCGCTGCGTTCCACATCCACTCTTGTCCGCAGCAACTCACCGGCGCGGATCGCCCGGTCCGACAAGGCCTGAAGGCGGCGTTCCGTGGATTTCACGGTGCGAATTGCAGGGTCATATCGGCGCATCATGAAATCGGCGAAATTCTGACCACCCTCGAAACGTTCTTCTCGCAAAACTTCGATCCGCTGGTTGACGATGGCCTCATACGCCCCGGTGGCTCCGAACCGGAAAGAACACCGGGCCGACAGTGTTTCGAGCTCGATCGACGTTGCCAGCAAATCCTGCAACAGCGCGTCAGGCTGCGCCGAGTTGCCGGTCATCTGCCCCATCAATCGGGTGAGTTGCCCATCCAGCTCTCCGATACGCGGCATCAACTGCTTGACGCGCGCAAAACCCAGCATCGACATCGCCTTATACGTTTCAATTTCGCAAAGACGCTGGATAATGCGTCCCGTCCGGCGCCGTCCGGTGCCCTCGGCCACGAACAAGGCAAAGCGCATGTGACCTGCCGGATCGATCCGAAAATCACTGGCGCAAACCGCTGCATCGTCCAATACCCTGGACACGGCCAGGCTTTCCGGCTCGAACCAATCCAGCAGTTTCGATTTCACCACGTCGTCACTTTCGCGTTCAACCACGCGCACCAGGACCGACGTTACCCTTTGACCCGGACTGGCCATCAGCCAATCGGGCGGAAAGACCTCAAAGTCAGCCGGGTCAAAGGCGCGTTCACTCACATTCTGAGCGATCGCTGTATAGGTCACGAATTCGGTATGCTGCTCCCACTTCAACCAGTGGCGTCCAATCTGGCCCGCGTAATGCGTGGCGTCCGGCCGAGGGTGCTGCGCACCGTGGCGATCCAGCAGGTCGATCAAATGAGCCAAATCCTCACGTCGATCACGCGCCACGGCGGCCTCGGGCTTTTTGATCGCAAGAAAAACCACCGTACAGGGCATTGACGCGACCGGGAACGGTCGAGCATGCAGTTCGTTGGCCAGCGCATAGCGAAGGGGATGGTCATCTATCGGTTTCATGTGTGGCTCCGCCTCGTCTCGCGCACTATACGGCACAAAAAAGATACATCAATTCTCTTTTTATTTCATATACTTACATGGATACTACAGTATACAACCCTGCTATCTCATTGATTTGGCTGCCACAGCTCGATGGGGTTGCCTTCGGGATCATGGATGCGGGCAAATTTTCCAACTTCGCTGTCCCAGTCAGGATTGGTTTCCACCGTGATTCCAGCCTGCTCAAGCTGCGCCGTCAGCGCGCCCAGATCATCGACACGAAAATTGATCATCCACTGCTGATCGGCCCGTCCGAAATATTCGGTGTCCTCCGCGAATGGTGCAAAGACCGTATAGCCTTCACGCTGCTTCCAGGGCACGGGGTCATAATGATTGACGCCCAGATGCTTCTCATACCAGGCGCTCAGCGCTTTTGGGTCGCGGGCGCGAAAGAACACACCGCCAATACCGTTCACCTTCTCCATCTTCGACCTCCTGCCATCTTTGCCGCCACCCCAGGCTACCACACTCCGCCTGCTTCATCTGGCTGGAAATATCCTGGGGGTTTGGGGGCAACGCCCCCATACACACTCAAAAAGAAAAGGGCGCCCAAAGGCGCCCTTTGCAATCGGATCCAACGCGACGATCAATCGATCATCGGCAGCAGCTTGTCCAGCGATGCCTTGGCGTCGCCATAGAACATCCGGGTGTTCTCTTTGAAGAACAGCGGGTTTTCGATGCCGGAATACCCGGTGCCCTGACCACGTTTCGAGACAAAGACCTGCTTGGCCTTCCAGCATTCCAGAACCGGCATGCCGGCGATTGGGCTGTTGGGATCTTCCTGAGCCGCAGGGTTCACGATATCGTTCGAGCCGATGACGATGGCCACATCCGTGTCCGGAAAGTCGTCGTTGATCTCGTCCATTTCCAGAACGATATCATACGGCACCTTCGCTTCGGCCAGCAAAACGTTCATGTGGCCCGGCAAGCGGCCCGCCACAGGGTGGATTGCGAAACGAACGTTCTTGCCCTTGGCCCGCAGCTTGCGAACCAGTTCGGAAACCGATTGCTGCGCCTGCGCCACGGCCATGCCATAGCCCGGAATGATGATCACGCTGTCCGCGTCGTTCAAAGCCGCAGCAACGCCATCGGCCTCGATGGCGATCTGTTCACCTTCAACGGCCATCTGTTCACCCTGCGGGCCACCAAAGCCGCCCAGGATCACGCTGACAAAGTGACGGTTCATCGCCTTACACATGATGTAGGACAGGATCGCACCGGACGAGCCCACCAGCGCACCGACCACGATCAGCAGGTCGTTGCCCAGCGAGAAGCCAATCGCCGCCGCGGCCCAGCCCGAATAGCTGTTCAGCATCGACACAACCACCGGCATGTCCGCGCCACCGATGCCCATGATCAGGTGATAACCAATGAACAGCGCGGCCAGGGTCATCAGGATCAGCGGCAGCAGCCCACCGGACGAGGTATACCAGATCAGGCAGATCAGCGAGAGACCCGCTGCCGCCGCGTTCAGCGCATGACCACCGGGCAGCTTTGTCGCCGCCGAGGTCACTTTGCCCGCCAACTTGCCATAGGCCACGACCGAACCGGTAAAGGTGATCGCACCGATAAAGATGCCCAGGAACAGTTCTACATGAAGGATTGCCAGCTCGGCCGGCGTCTTCTTGGCAATCAGTTTGGCAAAGGTGCCCAGATCATGCAGATCCGCCTCTTTCGCCGTATCCGCAATCGCCAGGACCTGCGCCACGTTGCCGATCTCAAAATGCGCATTGAAACCCACAAACACCGCGGCCAGACCGACCAGCGAATGCATCGCGGCCACAAGTTGCGGCATCTCGGTCATCTGGACGCGCTGCGCCACGTATTGACCGATCAAACCGCCGCCAATGATCAGCAGGATCGACAGAAGCCACAGGCCAGACCCGGGGCCAACCAGCGTGGCAAAAACCGCCAGCGCCATACCGACGATGCCATACCAGACCGCGCGCTTGGCGCTTTCCTGGTTCGACAAACCACCAAGCGAAAGGATGAAAAGGACAGCCGCAACAACATAGGCGGCAGTAGTGAAGCCATAATCCATGTGCCCGGCCTCCTTAAGATTTCTGGAACATGGCGAGCATGCGCCGGGTTACGAGGAAACCGCCGAAGATGTTGATCCCGGCCATGAAGACGGACAGTGCCGCCAGCAGAATAACCAGGAACGACCCCGATCCGATCTGCATCAGGGCCCCGACAATGATGATCGACGAGATCGCGTTGGTGATCGCCATCAACGGAGTGTGCAGGCTGTGTGCGACGTTCCAGATCACCTGGAAGCCCACAAAGATGGCCAGCACAAAGACGATGAAGTGCTGCATGAAACTGGCCGGAGCGATCAGCCCAACCAGCAGCATCAGCACGCCACCAACACCCAGCAGGGTGAACTGCTGCTTGGTCTGCGCCTTGAAGGCCGCAATTTCCTGCGCCTTCTTCTCTTCCGGGGTCAGTTCCTTGACCTCGGGCTTTTTCTGCGCCGCGATTGCCTGCACCTTGGGTGGCGGCGGCGGGAAGGTGATCTCACCCTCATAGGTCACGGTCGCGCCGCGGATCACGTCATCTTCCATGTCGTGATTGATCTGGCCGTCCTTTTCAGGCGTCAGATCGGTCATCATGTGACGGATATTGGTCGCGTACAAAGACGAAGACTGCGCCGCCATCCGGCTGGGGAAGTCGGTATAGCCGATGATGGTCACGCCATTGTCGGTCACCACCTTTTCGTCCGGCACGGTACCTTCGACGTTCCCGCCGCGCTCGGCCGCAAGGTCAACGATGACCGAGCCCGGCTTCATTGCCTTGACCATGTCATCCAGCCACAGCTTTGGCGCCGGACGGTTGGGGATCAGCGCCGTGGTGATGACGATGTCCATTTCCGGCGCCAGCTCTCGAAACTTGGCCAGCTGCGCATTGCGGAACTCTTCTGACTGGACGGACGCATACCCACCGGTGGCCGCACCATCCTGCTGTTCTTCTTCGAAGTCCAGATAGACGAACTCTGCCCCCATCGATTCGACCTGTTCGGCCACTTCGGGGCGCACGTCGAACGCGTAGGTGATTGCACCCAGCGAGGTCGACGTCCCGATCGCGGCAAGCCCGGCAACACCGGCCCCGACGATCAGAACCTTTGCAGGCGGCACCTTGCCAGCCGCCGTCACCTGACCGGTGAAGAAACGACCAAAGTTGTTGCCCGCCTCGATAACGGCGCGGTAGCCGGCAATGTTGGCCATCGACGACAATGCGTCCATCTTCTGCGCGCGAGAAATACGCGGCACCATTTCCATGGCGATCACGTTTGCGCCCTTGGACTTGGCAAGGTCCATTCCTTCTTCGTTGGCGGCAGGATTGAAGAAGGAAATCAGCGTCTTACCCTTAGTCAGACGTTTCAGCTCCGTCTCGGTCGGGATACGAACCTTGGCGATGATATCTGCGGCTTTCCACAAGGATGCCGCGGTCTTGACAACTTCAACGCCCACGGCCTCGTACGCCGCGTCCGAAAAACCGGCGGCAGCACCTGCGCCTTTTTCGATCAGGCACTCATAGCCCAGTTTTTGCAGTTGCACGGCCGAGTCCGGTGTCATCGCGACCCGGTTCTCGCCGTCCAGTATTTCCTTTGGCGTGCCTATCTTCACTGGCAGTCCCCCTAATTCTTACTCGTTCTGAGCGGGTGATCGGTATTCTTTGTTAAGCAAAGATGTATCCTGCGCAACATTATTTCGCAAGCGCAGCATTTTTGACGTGATGTCATTGCAGAATCCACACTAGATCCAGCGCCGTGTCTTGCGTTCGTAGCGCGCGTAATCAGCGCGAAAGGTTCGACGCAGGCGGTCTTCTTCCGGCAGGATGAACCGACGCTCCAACACCCAGACGAAGACCGGCACAAGAACCAGTGACAAGACGGCATCAAACCGAAGGACAAGGCCCGCAAGAATCAGAACGTCGCCCACATAGATCGGATTGCGACTGCGCTTGTAGATGCCGGACTGCACCATCGACGACGGGGTTTCATGCGGGATGACGGTTGTTTTGTGACGGCGGAATTCGACCACCGCCAGGACAGCCATCAGGAGTCCACCTCCGATCAACACCCCGCTCAGAAGATCCGTCAAACCGCCCTCAAGCGACAGGCCCAGCTTCAGATACTTAGCCTGCAACCAGGCAAGAGCCGCAAAAGCAATCAACCAAACCGGCGGCACGTCCATCCAGCGCATGCAAAGCCCTCATTGAATGACGACAAGATCAAGCACATGTCGCTTCTGCGCGATGTCCTACCGCTTTTGGGCCAAAATGGCAAAAGACCAGTATGTCGCATCGCATGGACTCATTATCGAGGATCGACTACCTCAATAGCAATCACCGACGTTCACACGAGTTAGCGAGCCTTCATGACTGATTTTGCAGCAACCAAAGCCATGTTCGAACTGCCCGAGGGCGTCATCTATCTGGATGGCAATTCTCTGGGCCCCCTGCCGAAATCGGCAGGTGCACGAGTGCAACGGATGCTGACGGACGAATGGGGCCAGATGCTGATCACCGGATGGAACAAGGCTGGTTGGATGGGCCTGCCCACCGCGCTTGGTGACCGGATTGGCCGCCTGATCGGAGCAGAGCCCGGCAGTGTGGTGACCGGAGATACCTTGTCGATCAAGGTCTATCAGGCCGTGGCCTCGGCCCTTGAACTGAATCCGGATCGCAAAGTGGTTCTGTCTGATAACGGCAACTTTCCTTCGGACCTGTACATGGCGGATGGCTTGCTGCGCTCGCTTGGGGACGAGTATGAGTTGCGCGTCGTTGATCCCGAAGCCGTGGCAAGCGCAATCACCGAAGAGGTCGCTGTTCTTATGTTGACCGAGGTGGATTACCGCTCGGGCCGGATGCACAACATGAAGGCGCTGACCGAACTGGCGCATGCCAACGGCGTTGTAACAGTCTGGGATCTGGCCCATTCCGCGGGGGCCATCCCTGTGGACCTTTCAGGATGCAACGCCGACTTCGCGGTCGGGTGTACGTACAAATACCTCAACGGGGGCCCCGGCGCACCGGCCTTCATCTATGTCGCGCCAAGGTTGGCGGAACACGCCCGCCCCGCCCTGTCCGGATGGCTGGGGCACGAAGCCCCGTTTGCCTTTGATCTCGACTACCGCCCCGGCAGCGGTATTGAACGGATGCGGGTGGGAACGCCCCCCATCATCCAGATGACGGCCTTGTCGGCTGCGATGGACATCTGGGATTTGGCGGACATGACCGACGTCCGGGCCAAATCGATTGAACTGACCGAGCTTTTCATAGAACGCGTCGAGGCAACCTGCCCGGATCTGCAACTGGCCAGCCCCCGTGATCCGCAGCAGCGTGGCAGCCAGATCTCGTTCCGTTTCAAGGACGGGTATGCCGCCATGCAGGCCCTGATCGCCCGTGGCGTGATCGGAGATTTTCGAGCACCCGACATAATGCGGTTCGGCTTTACACCTTTGTATATCGACGAAGGCGATGTCGAACGCGCCGTCGGGATAATGGCCGATATCATGCAGAACCGCCTGTGGGACACGCCCGAATACAGGATCCGTCAGCGCGTTACCTGACTTCGAGTCCGGCGCCGAAAAGGGCCGCGACCTGTGCGACCTGCTGTTCATAGACCTCGGCGCCGGCGCCAATCAGCTTCAGCCCCTTGAGCGTGGCCGTGATCGTCCGACCAGTCTCTGCCGCATCAGCCAGCAGGCGAACCCGGCCCGCCTTTTCCTGTTGCGTCAGCCAGTCCGCATAGAGCGCGGCCAGCTTGGCCTCACCCGCCGCGATGATTTCCGCAGACAGGGATTTTGTGTTGTCGAGCATTTCAAGCCCGTGGGGCGAGGCCAGAATTTTTGCCATCCCCTCGGTCTGCGCTTGGATCGCGCGGGTCAGAACCTCGGGAACCGCCCCCTGCGTCGCCAGCGCTTCGGCCACCGCAACGCTTTTTTCGGCATAGTACAGCTCAGTCAACTTGCTGACGATCGCCTCTTTGTTCTTGTAGTGCAGATACACCGCCGGCCGGGACATCCCCGCGCCGCGCGCGATGTCGTCCATCGAGGTCTTTCGGTATCCATAAGTGGAAAAGGCCTGAAACGCCGAGTTCAGGATCGCCTGTTGCCTTGAGCCGTCACCATTGTCTTTCATATTCAAAGCCCTGACATTTTTTGTTCAATTTGTCAATTGACATCCTGACACTTTTCTACAATTATGTCAGAAACCAGCCACAGCAACACGAGGTGCGCCATGGCGACGACCCTGAAGATCAACGGCAAGCAACATCAGGTGGATCTGCCTGATGACGTCCCCCTTCTTTGGGTTCTGCGGGATGAGGTCGGCCTGACCGGCACCAAGTTCGGCTGCGGTGTGGCCGCATGCGGGGCCTGCACCGTGCATATCGATGGCGAGGCTGTGCGCTCGTGCCAGGTGGCGCTTTCGGATGTCTGGGGTGACGTGACCACGATCGAAGGGCTCGGCTCGCCGGACGCGCTGGCCACGATCCAACAGGCCTGGATCGATCATCAGGTCGCGCAGTGCGGATACTGCCAGTCGGGCCAGATCATGCAGGCCGCGGCATTGCTGGCGGAAAACCCGGACCCTTCTGACGCAGACATCGACGAAGCGATGCAGGGCAACCTGTGCCGCTGCGGCACCTATCCCCTTATCCGCGCAGCAATCCATGACGCGGCATCCAAGCTGAAGGAGGCGTAAGCAATGGCTTCCGTTGGAAAAATTCTCCGCCGTACGTTCCTGATCGGCTCTGCCGCGATCGTTGGCGGCGTGGCCTTCGGGGCCTATTACGTGACCCGCCCCGCGGCCAACCCCTTGAAACCCCGCGAAGGAGAGGCGGCGCTGAACCCGTTTGTGCTGATTGACCAGAACGGCGTCACCTTGTTCGCGCCCCGCGCGGAAATGGGTCAGGGCGTCCGAACCACATGGGCCGCGCTGATCGCCGAAGAACTGGATGTCGATCTGGATCAGATCACCGTTCTGCACGGTCCCGCTGCGGCGGCCTATTACAACTCGGCCCTTGTGGGCGAAGGGTTGCCGAACAAGGGGTACGACATCTCGAATTTCCAGCACAATCTGGGCGAGGCGCTGGGTGTTCTGGGCAAGACGCTCAGCCTGCAAGTCACGGGTGGCTCGACCTCGATGAAAGATGGGTTCGACCGGATGCGGCAAGCCGGTGCTTCGGCCCGTGAAACACTCAAACGCGCTGCCGCAGACCGGTTGGGTGTCGACCCCTCGGAACTGAAAACGGCGTCAGGCCATGTCATTGCCCCCAACGGCGACAAGATCGCCTATTCAATGCTTGCCGAGGATGCAGCCGGGCTGGAACCCGTTGAGGTGCCGTTGCGAGACCCGTCCCAATGGCGCTATCTGGGCCAAAGCCAACCGCGTCTCGACATGGTGGGCAAGGCGACGGGCACCGCTGAATTTGGCGTCGATGTCCGCCTGCCCGGCATGAAATTCGCCAGCGTCCGAATGAATCCCAAACTGGGCGGCGCGATGAACGGCTTTGACGACAGCGCCGCAAGATCCATGCCCGGGGTTGAAAAGGTTGTCGATCTGGGCACAGGCGTGGCCGTGATCGCAAGCAACACATGGTTGGCTAATCAGGCAGTCGAGGCCATCGACGTTGACTGGGGCGACGCGCCCTATCCGCCGGAAACCGAAGGCATCTTTGCCAGGATCGCCGAGGCGTTTGAAGACGCACCGAACTCGACCATGCGCGACGACGGCGATGTCAGCGCAAGCCCGGAAAACGCCACTGAAATCACCGCCGAGTATCGCGTGCCCTATCTGGCCCATGCAACGATGGAGCCAATGAATGCCACTGCGCTCTATACCGGGAATGCGTTGGAACTTTGGTGCGGCAACCAGGCCCCGACCCTGATTCAGTTCCGCGTCGCCAACACTGCCGGGCTGGATACCGAAGCCGTCCAAATCCACACCACCTATCTGGGAGGCGGGTTTGGTCGCCGGGGCGAACTGGATTTCGGCGAAATCGCAACCAGGGTTGCCATGGCCATGCCCGGCACACCGGTTCAGACGACCTGGAGCCGCGAAGAGGACATGCGTCACGACTATTTCCGCCCCGGCGCCATCGCCCGGATGCGCGGCGCGGTTCAGGACGGCAAGGCCGTGCTCTTTGACGGGAAGGTCGCGGCCCAATCTCCGACCCAACAGGCGGTCGAGCGCTACACCGGGTTCCCCGGCGGAGGACCCGACAAAGTGCTGGTCGAAGGTTTCTTCAATCAGCCCTACGCGGTGCCCAATTACCGCATGTGCGGCCACATTGCTGATTTGGCAGTCCCCGTGGGCTTCTGGCGCTCGGTCGGCAACAGCCATAACGGCTTTTTTCATGAGACATTCATGGATGAGATGGCCCATGCCGCAGGCCGTGATCCGCTGGAGTTCCGGCTGGAGCTGATGAGGAACGAACACGCGCCGTCGGCGGGATGTTTGGAAGCCGTGAAGGAAATGTCAGGCTGGACGGGTCAGACGATCGAAGGTGTGGGCCGGGGCGTGGCCTTCACATACAGCTTCGGCACCCCGGTGGCTCAGGTCATCGAAGTGGTCGACGAAGACGGCACCATCCGCATCAGCAAGGCCTGGATTGCCTGCGACATGGGGCTGGCGCTGGACCCGGAAAACGTCAAGGCGCAGATGTTCGGCGGCATGATGTACGGCCTGTCTGCCGCATGTTTCGGCGAGATCACCTTTGCGGAAGGCGAAGCAGAGCAGTTCAACTTCCCCGACTATGACGCGATGCGGATGCACACAGCCCCGCAGGTCGAGGTGCGCGTGCTGGAAACCAATCGGCATATGGGCGGTGCGGGCGAGCCCGGAACACCGCCTTCGATGCCGGCACTCGGCAATGCGCTTTTCGACCTGACGGGCAAACGCGCCCGTTCCCTTCCGCTGATCAATCAGTTCAACCTGCTGGTCTGACCGCGCGGCACCGGCCCGATTTCCCCCTCGTCGGGCCGCTGTCATTCAGGCAGATTTTTGAACTGCCTGATGAACCGTTCCGGCGGCCCATCCACGCACCGCATCGCCGAAGGCTTCGAACAGGGGGCGCGAGACCGGGTCATTGATCGCGTCCCATTCCGGGTGCCATTGAACCGACAGGGTAAAGCCGGGCGCATCCTTGATATAGATCGCCTCGGGCGTCCCGTCCGGTGCATGGCCATCAATGACCACGCGCTGTCCAATCGTTTTGATGCCCTGACCGTGCAAGGTGTTTGTCATGACCTCGGTTGCGCCGAACAGTTTGTGGAAAACACCGCCGTTTTCCAGTGTCACCACATGGCGCAGAGCAAACTTTTCCTCCAGGGTTCCATCGGGCGGCATCCGGTGGTTCATCCGCCCCGGCAGATCGCGTATCTCGGGGTAAAGCGTTCCGCCCATGGCCACGTTAACTTCCTGAAACCCCCGGCAGATGCCCAAAAACGGCTGTCCCCTTTCAACGCAGGCGCGAACCAGCGGCAGTGTTATGGCGTCTCGTGCCCGGTCGAATTCGCCGTGCGCATCGGTTGCAGGTTCCCCGTATTCTTCCGGGTGCACGTTCGGGCGACCGCCCGTCAGCAGAAAGCCGTCGCAGACTTCCAGCAACTCATCGACCGACACGTAACGCGGATCTGCGGGTATCAACAACGGAAGACATCCTGACACGTTGGCCACGGCATCCGAATTCATCGTTCCCCCAGCATGTGTGGGGTATTGGTCGTTCATGAGATACGAGTTGCCGATGATACCGACGACAGGCCGAGACATTCCGCTTTCCCTGCTGTTGTTGTGCCTGTCAAGGAAGCTAGCGGCAGCGGTTTTAACCTGCAAGAATACACGCCCTGCATGAAAGCGCAGGGACGTGTTCGAAGACGCACTGAACGTTCTGATCCGCTCTTATTAATTGGAAACATTTTCCAAGAAGCAGCCAAGCGAGGGATAATTTCCTCGCTTGGCCGGAAAGACGCATAAATTCAACGCTCTTGTCAAATCTCACCGATCAGGCCGGCTGCCTCAATTCCCGCCATTGCGGCCAGCGCATCATTGTCTGATGTGTCGCCGGTAACTCCGACGGCGCCGATCACGGCCCCCTTGCGATCACGCAACAGCACGCCACCCGGAACAGGCACGACCTGACCACCATAGACGCCATTCACAGAGGCCATGAAATAGGCCTGTGTTTCAGCGCGCTGCATCTGCGCAGTGCCCGCCATTCCCAGCATGACCGACCCATAGGCCTTGCCCTGTGCGATCCCGAACCGGCCCGGTGCTGCACCATCTTCGCGCTCGAACGCAATGACATGCCCACCGGCATCCAGAACCACGACTGAGAGCGGCTTCAACTCCATCTCTTGGCCCTTTTCCAGGGTTTTGCGGATGATGGTGCGGGCCTTGCGTAGGGAAACTGACATCTGAAGGTCCTCTCGTCAGATTGAAGTTCGACAAAGCCCGCAAACGATTGCTCTGTGGGCTTTTGTCGGTGTTATCTTTGGCTGGCTTTCAATTCCAGACGGCGCGCATGCAGGACCGGCTCGGTATAGCCCGAAGGCTGAACCCGACCCTTGAACACCAGATCACATGCGGCCTGAAAGGCGATCCCGTCAAATCCCGGCGTCACCGGGGTGTAATTCGGATCGTCTTCATTCTGGCGATCCACGACGGCGGCCATTTTTTGCAGTGCGGCCATGACCTGGGCTTCATCCACAATGCTGTGATGCAGCCAGTTGGCCAGTGCCTGCGACGAAATCCGGCACGTCGCTCGGTCTTCCATCAGGCCGACATCGTTGATGTCGGGCACCTTGGAGCAGCCCACACCCTGATCGACCCAACGCACGACATAGCCCAGAATACCCTGCGCATTGTTTTCAAGTTCACGCGCAATTTCCTCGTCACTCAGATTGCGCCCAGCCAGCAAGGGGATGGTCAACAGATCCTTCAACGTGCCACGTGCACCGCCTGCGGCCAGCTCGTCCTGACGGGCCAGCACATCGACCTTGTGGTAATGCGTTGCGTGCAGGGTCGCGGCCGTGGGCGACGGCACCCAGGCACATGTCGCTCCGGCCATCGGGTGGCCGATCTTGGCCTCAAGCATATCGCCCATACGATCCGGCATGGCCCACATGCCCTTGCCGATCTGTGCCTTGCCCTTCAGACCACAAGCCAGACCAATATCGACATTGCGATCTTCATAGGCCGCAATCCATGGCGTATTCTTGATGTCGCCCTTGGGCAGCATCGGACCGGCCTCCATCGAAGTGTGTATTTCATCGCCGGTCCGGTCCAGGAAACCCGTATTGATAAAGGCGACGCGTGATTTTGCGGCGCGAATGCACTCTTTGAGGTTGACCGAGGTGCGGCGTTCCTCATCCATGATGCCCAGCTTCACAGTGTTGCGCGGCAGGCCCAGAATGTCTTCGACAATGTCGAAAATCTCGACCGAGAACGCAACTTCCTCGGGCCCGTGCATCTTGGGCTTCACCACATAGACAGAGCCCTCGACAGAATTGCCCCCGTCTAGCTTCAGGTCGTGCATGGCAATCAGGGTGGTGCACAGAGCATCCATCAACCCTTCGCCGATCTCGCGCCCTTCTGCGTCAAGTACGGCAGGGTTGGTCATCAGGTGACCCACGTTGCGCACCAGCATCAAGGACCGGCCTTTCAGCTTGGCCTGATCACCCGACGGAGAGGTAAAGCTCAGGTCCTCGGCCAGTTTTCGAGTGAATGTGGCACCGCCCTTGGTGACCTCTTCGGTCAGGTCGCCTTTCATGAGGCCCAACCAGTTGCCATAGGCCACGACCTTGTCGGCTGCATCGACGCAGGCAACCGAGTCTTCGCAATCCATGATGGTGGACAGCGCGGATTCCAGTCGGACATCTGCAATGCCTGCGGGATCGGTCGCGCCAATGTTGCTTGCGGGGTCGATCATGATCTGGATGTGCAGACCGTTGTTTTTCAACAGCACAAAGTCAGGCTTGTCCGCCGAACCGCCAAACCCGGCAAATTGGGCGGAATCGCCCAGCGCAGGGGTCAACGCACCGTTGGTGATGCCCAGTTCGGTGACATCCGCCCATGATCCCGACGCCAGAGGCACAGCATCATCCAGAAACGCCTTGGCCCATGCGATCACCCGCGCGCCGCGCGCCGCATCATAACCACCGCTTGCCGGCAGATCCCCCATTGCATCCGTTCCGTAAAGCGCATCATACAGGCTGCCCCAGCGCGCGTTGGCCGCGTTCAGGGCAAAGCGTGCGTTGGTAATCGGAACAACCAGTTGCGGACCTGGGGTCAGGGCGATTTCGGGGTCGACATTGGCCGTTTCAATCTCGAACTCATCGCCTTCTTCGACCAGATACCCGATCTCTTTCAGGAAAACCTCATATTCAGCGGCATTGGTGTTCTGCCCCTTTCGGGACATGTGCCACCCATCGATGCGGCTTTGGATCTCGGCCCGTTTGGCCAGCAGCTCACGGTTTTTCGGCCCCAGTTCGTTCACCATCCGCGCCATGCCGGCCCAGAACTTCTGCGAAGAGACGCCCGTGCCCGGTAGCGCCTGCGTCTCGATGAACTCAGCCAAAACCGGATCGATTTGCAGTCCGCTCAGGGTCCGTCTGTCCGTCATATTCCTGCTCTCCTGCGATTGTGCGCCATTGTATGCACTGTGACTTAGGCGGAAAGTTTCCGATAGGCAACTTTGATCCCGTCAATTGGGGCATTCACTTCGGCTTGAAGCTGTTTCAAAAACCTCAAGACAATGGCAGGGCCGGTTGCAGCACCAGAACGAAGCCCCTAACGTCGCGCCAGTCCCGAACAGATACGAGGCCCAAGATGCGCGACGCTGCCCCCACCACGATCTACCTGAAAGACTACACACCGTTTGGCTATCTGGTGGACAGCGTGCACCTGACCTTTGATCTGGACGCGCACGCCACGCGCGTCACCTCGCGCATTGCGTTCCGGCCCAATCCTGATGCCACTGACCGCACCTTTTTTCTGCACGGGGAAGAACTGAAATTGATTCGCGCCGCCATTGACGGGGCCGAGATCACGCCGGACGTGACCGACAAAGGGCTAACCGCGGATGTCCCCGACGCGCCGTTCCCGTGGGAAGCCGAGGTTGAAATCGACCCCGGCAACAACACTGCGCTGGAAGGTCTGTACATGTCGAACGGCATGTACTGCACCCAGTGCGAGGCCGAGGGATTCCGCAAGATCACCTTCTATCCCGACCGGCCGGACGTGATGTCCACCTTCACCGTTCGGATCAACGGCGACCTGCCGGTTCTGCTGTCGAACGGCAACCCGTCGGGCAAGGGCGAAGGCTGGGCCGAATGGGTCGATCCATGGCCCAAACCCGCCTATCTATTCGCTCTGGTTGCAGGCGACCTGATCGCACATCCCGGTCAGTTCACCACCAATTCGGGCCGCAAGGTGGAATTGAACCTGTGGGTTCGACCCGGTGATGAGGGCAAATGCGCCTTTGGCATGGAGGCGTTGAAGAAGTCGATGAAATGGGACGAGGACGTCTATGGCCGTGAATACGATCTGGACGTCTTCAACATCGTGGCCGTTGATGACTTCAACATGGGCGCGATGGAAAACAAGGGGCTGAACATCTTCAACTCGTCGGCTGTTCTGGCCAGTCCTGAAACCTCGACCGACGCCAATTTCGAACGGATCGAGGCGATCATCGCACATGAGTATTTCCACAACTGGACCGGCAACCGCATCACCTGCCGCGACTGGTTCCAGCTGTGCCTCAAGGAAGGTCTGACAGTATTCCGGGATGCGCAATTTACCTCGGACATGCGCTCGGCCCCGGTGAAACGCATCCACGATGCCATAGACCTGCGTGCCCGGCAGTTCCCCGAGGACAACGGTCCGTTGTCGCACCCTGTGCGCCCAGAAAGCTTTCAGGAGATCAACAACTTCTACACCGCCACCGTCTATGAGAAGGGCGCCGAGGTCATCGGCATGCTGAAACGGTTGGTCGGGGATGAGGCCTATGCCAAGGCGCTTGATCTGTATTTTGAACGCCATGATGGTCAGGCCTGCACGATCGAAGACTGGCTAAAGGTTTTCGAAGACACCACAGGGCGCGATCTGACACAATTCAAACGTTGGTACAGCCAGTCGGGCACACCACGCGTCAGGGTTAAGGAAGACTGGGCCGATGGCACCTATACACTTACGCTGAAACAGCGAACCGACCCCACGCCGGGACAGGAGGAGAAATTGCCTCAGGTCATCCCGGTTGCAGTTGGCCTGCTTGGGGCCAATGGCGATGAGGTCCGCGCGACCGAAGTGCTGGAACTGACAGAGGCCGAACAGAGCTTTGCGTTCTCTGGCCTGGCGGCGAAACCCACAGCCTCGATCCTGCGCGATTTTTCGGCACCTGTTATTCTGGAACATGACCAGTCGAACGCGGAACGCGCATTTCTTCTGGCGCATGATACGGACCCGTTCAACCGTTGGCAGGCAGGACGGGATCTGGCGCAGGACACCCTGTTGCGGATGATCCTTCAGGATGCGGCACCGGATACCGATTACCTTGACGGATTGTTGACTGTGCTGCGCAATGACGAACTGGACCCGGCCTATCGTGCGTTGATGCTGGGATTGCCGACACAATCGGAATTGGCAGCGTCCCTGCACGACCGTGGCCACACGCCCGACCCAATGGCGATCTGGACTGCAGTGGAAACGCTGCGGCAGGCAACAGCCCAGAACGTACAGGATTTACTGCCCCGCCTGCACAGTGAGGCTTTGGTGGACGAACCCTACAGCCCGGACGCCAAACAGTCCGGCAAACGGGCACTTGGCAGCGCCGCGCTGGCGCTGACCTCTCGCCTGGATGGTGGGGCGATGGCGGCTGAGGTGTATGACAAAGCCGACAACATGACATTGCAACTGACAGCGTTGTCTTGCCTTTTACGCGCCCGCAAGGGTGAGGCACAGCTGGATGCCTTCTACGAACAATGGCAGCACGACCGGCTGGTCATGGACAAATGGTTTGGCCTGCAAGTCGCGATGGCAGCACCCGAGGCGACACCCGCAATTGCCGCGACCCTGACCGAGCATTCCGATTTCAACTGGAAAAACCCGAACAGGTTCCGCGCTGTCATGGGGGCCTTGGCGATGAACCACGCAGGGTTCCACCAGCCGGATGGCGCCGGATACGCCCTGCTTGCAGACTGGCTGATCCGTCTGGACCCGGTGAACCCACAGACCACGGCCCGAATGTGCTCGGCGTTCCAGACCTGGAAACGGTATGATCCGGATCGTCAGACCCTGATGCGTGCGCAGCTTTCCCGCATCGCGGAAACACCGAACCTGTCGCGGGACACAACCGAAATGGTGTCCCGCATCCTCGGCGCATGACGCCTTACAGCTTTGCCCGCAGCAACCGGAATTTGCGAACGCTGGCCATCCTGGCCGGTGTTTATGCCGCGTTGCTGGCGCTGGTTGTCCTGTTTGACGCGGCCTGGTGGATCGCGGGGCTGCTGTCTCTGGCCACCCTGCCCGCACTTTGGGACGTGGTTCAGAACACCAGCGCGGGCATGCAATTGGATCAGAATGCGCTAAGCTGGTTCACGGGAAACCGGCAGGCAGAGGTCGCGCTGCGCAACATCGACCATTTCCGGTTTGACACCCGTTGGGATTTCTCGGTTCGAGTGTCGATTGTTTTGCATTCCGGCAAACGAATCCGTCTGCCGGATGAGTCGCTTCCGGCGCATCGGGATTTGGAAACCCTTCTGAATCAAGCCGGATTTCGCGTAGAACGGCATCATTTCACTGTTTTCTGAAACACTGGACACTTGAAGGGTGAATTGGACACAAAAAGAAGAAATTAATAGGCAAATTACTTGATTTGAACCCGATATCCCGCCAGACTTCGGTGTCAGTTATACGTTTTTACAGTTTTGAGTATCGCCATGTTTCGGTCGCTAAGGGCACTGTTCGCCCCATCCACAGCTACTCCTACAAATGCTTCAGCAGGCCTGTGCGCGACAAAATCCGCGCTTGCGGCCGCCTTGCCCGAGCAGGGTCAGCTGAATATTCCCGTCGCAAAATCCGACCGCGATGATCTGATCGGACATTCCACGATCGAACATGGCCGCTACCTCGCCCGGCAGGACCGCTGGACAGAGCTGTCGCAGGAAATGCGCGTGGCTGAACAGGATCGCGCCGCCGTTGCAGATGGTATGCCGGTGGCCGATCTGCTGGCGTTCGGTGCCAGATCGGACGTTGTTCTGGCCGCTGAACATGCGCTCTCGGATGGCGCGGCCATCTCGGATTACGACCTGTTGGGTGGCATCTCGGAACTTGAAGGCGAGATGGCGGACAACCCCGATGACCCGATGATCGCCACCGTCGTTGCCCTTGCCCATATCGATCTGGCTTGGGCATGGCGCGGAACGGCCTCGGACGCGACGCTGCCACCTTTGCACCGGTCACGCTGCGCCGCGCATTTCGACCGGGCCGCAGCAATCCTGCCCAAATGCAGGAAGGATGCCCCCGACAGCCCCCTGATTGCAGCGACCGGGTGTGCGCTGCTGGCTGGTCAGCGCAAATCCAACGCACGGGTGGCCGAAGAATATGAACGGCTGATTACGCTGGATCCATGCAATCAGCGCCACATGCGCGCGATGGGCAGCCACCTTCTGCCCCGGTGGTTCGGCAGCTACGAAGAGCTGGAGCTGCAAGCTTTGCGTACGGCCGCCAGGACACAGGATATCTGGGGCGCGGGCGGATACACTTGGGTTCAGTTCGACGCCATTGCATTGGACGAAGAGGCCTGTGCCCGCGTCGATATCGAGTATTTCCTTGAAGGTCTGCGTGATATCGTGCGTCTGCGGCCCGATCAGCAGATGATCAACATGCTGTCATCCTACTGCGCGATTACCGTCCAGAACGGATTTGGCTTGAACGATCAGGCCGACCTTGTCCGTTCGCAGATGCGCGACACGGCAAACCGGCTTATCCGCGATCATCTGACAGAGTTGCACCCGTTGATCTGGGCGCATGCGGCCAACGGTTTCAACAATTCCGTCCGCATAAACTCGCCCGAACGATTTGCGGCGCGCGGTCAGCGCGATGCCTTGCGCGCCATCTCGGATCTGTTCCGGGAAGAACTGCGCAGCGGCATGGATGTGACATTCACCCCTTCGGGCCTGCGGTTTTCCCAGAACTGAACACGTCAGGATTCCCCCTTGCCCCTAGGCCCTGCCGGGCCTAATACGCAGGCTTAGACTTCTGCGGAAATGAGGCGCGCCATGCTCGACCTGACATACGAAATGCCCAAACCCAAAACCATTGCCGGGGCCAAGCACGATTGGGAACTGGTCATCGGGATGGAGGTGCATGCTCAGGTCTCATCCAATGCCAAGCTGTTTTCGGGTGCATCCACCCAATTCGGGGCGGAACCGAACTCGAACGTGGCCTTTGTGGACGCGGCGATGCCGGGGATGCTGCCGGTGATCAACGAATATTGCGTTGAGCAGGCCGTGCGGACGGGGCTGGGCCTGAGGGCTGATATCAATCTGAAATCGGCCTTTGACCGCAAGAATTATTTCTACCCCGACCTGCCGCAAGGGTACCAGATTTCCCAGCTGTACCACCCGATCGTGGGTGAAGGCGAAGTGCTGGTCGAGATGGGAGACGGCACTGCGCGCATGGTTCGGATCGAGCGTATCCACATGGAGCAGGACGCGGGCAAGTCGATCCACGACATGGACCCGCATATGTCCTTTGTCGACCTGAACCGGACCGGTGTCTGCCTAATGGAGATCGTCAGCCGCCCTGATATTCGCGGCCCGGAAGAGGCCGCAGCCTATATCGCCAAGCTGCGCCAGATCATGCGTTACCTGGGCACCTGCGACGGCAACATGCAGAACGGCAACCTTCGGGCCGACGTGAACGTCTCGATCTGTTTGCCGGGTGCTTATGAGAAGTATCAGGAAACACAAGACTTTTCGCATCTGGGTACCCGCTGCGAGATCAAGAACATGAACTCAATGCGCTTTATCCAGCAAGCGATTGAGGTCGAAGCCCGCCGTCAGATCGCCATTGTCGAAGGTGGTGGCAAGGTCGAGCAGGAAACCCGTCTGTATGATCCGGACAAGGGCGAGACGCGCTCGATGCGGTCCAAGGAAGAAGCGCATGATTACCGCTATTTCCCCGATCCCGACCTGCTGCCTCTGGAAATCGAACAAGCGTGGATCGATGACATCGCCGCTAAGCTTCCGGAACTGCCCGACGAGAAAAAGGCACGCTTCATCAATGAGTTCGGCTTGACCGACTATGACGCTTCGGTGCTGACCGCCGAAGTGGAATCGGCGGCCTATTTCGAAGAGGTCGCGCAGGGCCGCAATGGCAAACTGGCCGCGAACTGGGTGATCAACGAGCTGTTCGGGCGTCTGAAAAAAGAAGACCACGACATCACCGACTCGCCGGTTTCCCCGGCGCAACTGGGTGGGATCATCGACCTGATTTCGTCTGATGCCATCTCGGGCAAGATCGCCAAGGACCTGTTTGAAATCGTCTATTCCGAAGGGGGTGACCCGGCGCAGATCGTCGAGGATCGCGGCATGAAACAGGTGACCGACACCGGCGCGATCGAGGCTGCACTGGACGAGATTATCGCCGCCAATCCTGCGCAGGTCGAGAAGGCCCAGGTGAACCCGAAACTGGCGGGCTGGTTCGTGGGTCAGGTCATGAAAGCCACCGGCGGCAAGGCGAACCCGAAGGCCGTCAACGAACTGGTCAGCAAAAAGCTGGGTTCGTAAACCTTTCGTTTTGTACAAGCCTGCCGGCAATCTTTGGCGGGTTTGTACAATCCGGTTTCTCACGAAATCTTAAGACTTGTGGTCAAGCCATCGGCTTGACTTCCTGCTGTTTGGGCCCTTTCCTCCGCCACAGAGAGGTGAGGTATTATGCAAAGCAGATTTGATCAGGAACTTGAAGACCGGCTGGTGCGCTATGCCGCCATTGACAGTCAAAGTGACGAGACATCCCCGACGACCCCGAGCACTCAGATCCAGTTCGACATGCTGAACCTGTTGCGCGACGAGTTGACCCAGATCGGCGCGCAGGATGTTGAGATGACGGGTGACAGTGTTGTCGTCGCGACCATTCCCGGAACGGCGCCGGGGCCGACCGTGGGCTTTCTGGCCCATGTCGATACGGCCCCTCAGTTCAACGCAACCGGCGTCAAGCCGCGGGTGATCAAGGGGTATAACGGTGGCGACATCACTTTTCCCGACAGCCCGGATCTGGTTCTTTCCCCGGAAGACAACCCCTATCTGGCCGAAAAGATCGGCCACGACCTGATCACCGCATCGGGCACAACCCTGCTGGGCGCGGACGACAAGGCCGGTGTATCGATCCTGATGACGATGGCGCGACACCTGATCGAAAATCAGGACATTCCACATGGCCCGATTCGTATCGCGTTTACTCCGGATGAAGAGATTGGCCGGGGTGTCACGGAACAACTGCCCACAGATCTGGGCGTGGATTTTGCCTATACGCTGGATGGGCAGCAAGTGGGTGAGATCGAGTATGAAAGTTTCTCGGCCGACCGCGCCGTGATCCGGATCGAGGGTGTTTCGATCCATCCCGGCCTGGCCAAGGAAAAGATGGTGAACGCCACGCATCTGGCGGCAAAGATCGTGCAGACATTGCCGCAGGCCACCATGACGCCGGAAACCACGGACGGGCGCGAAGGTTTCATCCATGTCACAGACATGAACGGCGGATCATCCGAGATGGAGATCAAGCTGATCCTGCGTGATTTCGAGATGGACGGGCTGGAGGCGCAACGAGACATCGTGCGGCAGGTCTGCGCCGCCGTGCAGGCCACGGAACCGCGCGCGACCATCACCTGCGACATCAGCCACCAGTACCGCAACATGCGGTATTGGCTGGAAAACGACATGACTCCGGTCGAGCTTGCGCGGGATGCGTGTCGCGAGTTGGGGGTTGAACCGCTGTCGGTACCGATCAGGGGCGGCACGGACGGATCCCGCCTGACCGAATTCGGCACCCCCTGCCCCAACATCTTCACCGGGATGCAGTGCGTTCACGGCCCGTTAGAATGGATTTCAGTGCAGGACATGGCGTTGGCGACGGAACTGTGCCTGTCGGTTGTGGCCAAGGCGGCACAGGCCGAAGCGAATGGTCAGAGCTGAAATCCGCCGGATGGGCAAGAGCCCTTTCACCCGGGGGGCAGCGTGTTAAGTTGGCGCGCAAACGCATTTAGGAACAGTAGATGAAGCGCTACGAATACAAGGTCATCCCCGCCCCGCAAAAAGGTGTCAAAACCAAAGGCGTGAAAACGGCCGAGGGCCGCTTTGCCGTCTCGGTCGAGCAACTGCTGAATCAGATGGGTCAGGATGGCTGGGAATACCAGCGGGCCGAGCTGCTGCCCAGCGAAGAACGC
>NZ_JBXWSM010000020.1:0-58166 GCF_059613405.1 Ruegeria sp. BHSA118 | reverse complement strand
GAATATTCCCACCGTCCGTCCTGCCAGAACACGATACCCAAATCCCCGTCGCGCCGGTATTGAAACGAGGTTTGAGCCGGGTCTGTGGTCAGATTGGCAAACAGGCTGAGGCGGTCGCCGGATTCGTTTTCATAGAGGAAGAACGCCGCCGGACCATGACCCAGAGGCAACAACCGCCCGCCGATCAGCCGGTAGCCGGTCTCGACCAGTTCGGGCGCGATCACCGGTGCGCCCAGCCGGTTGCTGAGCCAGGTTTGCAGATGATCGCGCTGGTCGGCGAACACCTCGACCGGGTGCAGAACCTCGGGCGAATACAGGGCGTGTGCCGCCGCCGCCTGAATCGGTGCCTGCGCCATCAATGTCTCGGGCTTGGCAGTATCCCGCGACAGGAACAGGCCACTGCCCAGACCCAAGGCATAGATCGCCACCGCTGCGGCCAGCCGTCCTAACACCGCGTGACTGGTGCCCTCGCGCGCCCCGCGCATCAGCCGGTCCAGTTGCGCGGGATCGGGCTGCGGCACCGAGGCGCGCATCATCCCCGCCTGCTGGATCATCGCCGCCAGCCGCGCACGGTCGGCGGGATGTGCAGCCAGGTGCCGGTCCAGACGGTCCTGCTGAGATGGCGTCAACTGGCCGTCGACTGCGGCCTGCATCAGAGTTTCCATGTTCGGTTCGGTCGTCATGTCACGCTCCGCAATCGTGATTTGCCCGCCTGTTCTTCCGGGGCTTGCAGCCGTGTCCGGGCCCGGGACAACCGAGACATGACGGTACCCTGCGGGACGCCCAGCAACCGGGCGGTCTCGGCATAGGTCAACCCCGCGATGGTGACCGCCAGCAGAACAAGTTTTTGATCCTCCGGCAAGGCGTCGATCCGACGCCACAGCCAGCGCAGTTCCAATCGCTCTTCGGCGGTGGCCTCGGGCGAAACCAGCTGATCCAATGCCCCAGTATCGGTTTCGGGACGGGTCGCGGCGCGCCGCCGGTCATTGCGAAAACAATTGAGCAGGATTTTCATCGCCCAGGGCTTGACCGGGTGGCCCGGCCATCTGAGCCCCTTTTTCCGAATCGCGCGCAAGACAGCATCCTGCACCAGATCGTCGGCCAGGTCGCGATTCCGGGTCAGTGAAAACGCAAATCGCCACAGATCGGGCAAGGCGTCTTCGAGTTGCTGGTCGAATGTCCGTGACATCGTCTAAGCCAAAGGCGGCCCGGTCGGGCCTCCCCCTGGCGCCGCAATCAGGGCCGCGCGGTATGCCACACGCCCTTAACGCCGTCGCCGGTCATTTCTCCGGGTTGCTTGTCCTTGATCCACAGATACAGCGGTTGGCCCTTGTAGGCGACCTGCATCATACCGTCGTCGCGCTGGATCAACGAATAGTTCTTGGGCAGTTCGGTTCCCGCGGCTGCGGTCAGCGGCGGCCAGTTCACCGCGCATTGATCATAGCAGTTGGACTTGCCCGTTTCGTCCTTGTCGAACGTATAAAGGGTCATCTTGTTGGCATCCATCAAAATAGTCTGATCGCCCAGTTTACCGGTCAGGACCGGGGCATCGCCAGCGGCGGCGGCGGTTGCAAGGGCGCATGCCATCAGGGTGGATGTGGTCAGAGCAAAAGAAGTGCGGGTCATTCGGGTGTTCCTCCGTGTCGGGCGTCTGCACCATCGCAGACATGACACTTACACGCAGGCGATCGGGTTTATTCCCTCGGGGCCTGAATTTTTTCGCGCCCAGCAGGGTCAGGCGTGCAGCACCGAATGCCGGTCACCGGAAGATCGGAGAACGGCTTGTGCGTGGTTCCTCCGGGAAGTTGTTGCACCCGGATGCCTACAGGGTTTATTGACCCGCCAACATCCAGCCTGCGGCCTTTTCTGCAATCATGATCGTGGGCGAATTGGTGTTGCCACTGGTGATCTCTGGCATGATCGAAGCATCGACGACGCGCAGCCCAATCACCCCCTTCATGCGCAAATGCGGATCGAGAACGGCGGTTTCATCATCCTCTCGGCCCATCTTGATCGTACCAACCGGGTGAAAGATCGTGCTGGCGATGTCGCCTGCCAAACGGGCCAGTTCCTCGTCGGTTTGATACTGAATGCCCGGCTTGAATTCTTCCGGCTCGTAAGCTTCCATCGCGGGCTGAGACATGATTTCGCGCACCTGCCGCAAGCTTTGAGCGGCAACCCTGCGATCTTCGTCTGTGTCGAGATAATTGGGGGTAATCTGGGGCGGCTGACGGAAATCCGAAGACGCGATGCGGACATGCCCGCGGCTGGTCGGATTCAGGTTGCAGACGCTGACAGTGATGGCGGGGAAATCATGCAGGTCTTCGCCAAACGCCTCAAGGCTCAGCGGCTGGACGTGGTATTCGACGTTGGCGTGCGGTCTTGCCGGATCAGACCGGGTGAAAGCCCCCAACTGGCTGGGCGACATGCTCATCGGGCCAGAGCGCTTCAGCACGTATTCCAGTCCGATCTTGGCCTTGCCTATCAGCGAATTGGCCAGGGTGTTCAGCGTCTTGGTGCCCTTGACCTTGTAGACCGCGCGAATTTGCAGGTGATCCTGTAGGTTCTCGCCCACATAGGGCGCATCCATGACGACATCAATTCCGTGCTTTTTCAGAAGCGCCGCCGGGCCGATCCCCGACAGTTGCAGGATTTGCGGCGAGTTCACGGCGCCCGCAGACAAAACCACCTCCTTTGAGGCCTCGACCGCAATGGGCTGTCCTTTGTGGCGGACTACTGCGCCGGTACAATGCAGCCGACCAGCCTCGCCTGTTTCGAAGGTCAGTTTCTCAACCTGCGCCTCTGTCCAGATCGTCAGGTTCGGGCGCGACTTGGCGGGGCGCAGAAATGCCTTGGAGGTATTCCAACGCCAGCCAGAACGCTGGTTGACGTCGAAATAGCCAACCCCGGCATTGTCGCCGGTGTTGAAATCATCGGTCTTGGGGATGCCGTTTTCGACCGCGGCTTCGGCAAAACTGTCCAGAACATCCCAGCGCAGTCGCTGTTTTTCCACCCGCCATTCGCCGCCATGCCCGTGCAGATCGGAAAACCGGCTGTTGTCGCCAGTGCGTGGGTCGGCACCGTCATCCAGCCGGTAGTGGTTCTCATGAGCCTTGAAGTCGGCCAGCGCGTTTTCCCAGTTCCACGCCTCTTCACCGGTGAGCTTGGCCCAGTTGTCATAGTCGCGGGCCTGGCCCCGCATATAGATCATCCCGTTGATCGAGGAACACCCGCCCAGCGCCTTCCCGCGCGGGTAAAGCAGGCTGCGCCCGTTCAGCCCCTTAGCGGGTTCGGTTTTGTACATCCAGTCTGCGCGCGGGTTGCCGATGCAATAGAGATAGCCAACCGGAATGTGTATCCAGGGATAGGTATCGGGCTTGCCCGCCTCAAGCAGTAAAACCCGGTTCCCTGGATCGGTGCTCAGCCTGTTGGCCATCAGGCACCCGGCCGATCCGCCACCAACCACGATATAGTCGAACCTGTTTGCGCCGTCAGACATCTTTGTCTTCCACCTGTTCTGTCGTTGCTTCGCCATTTGCGCACCGGCAAGGAAACGGATTCCTGTTTTCTGGTACGAGGCACTTTTTATTCACCTCCGAGGGTGGGGGCGGTTCCCCACCACCACACAACGCTGGTTTTACCGATCTCTGCGGGAGCGGCGGGCAAAAAGCTAATGACAATTTGCACAATACCATATTAGTAAATTTTATATGGACCGGTTTTCGAGCATTAACACCATCCTGGCCTTCGTGACGGTGGCCCGGGAAGGCAGTGTTTCACGCGCAGCCGAGGTGCTGAACCTGACACAGCCGGCCATCAGTCATCAAATCAAGCGTCTTGCCGAAGATACGGGGCTTACCTTGTTCAACCGAACCGCAACCGGGTTGCAGATCACTCATGACGGCACTGCGGTATTGGCGAAGGCTCAACACGTCCTCGATGCAGTCAGTGATTTCCAACGCAGTGCCCACCAGCGCGTTGGGCGCTTGAGTGGAAAACTGACGATCGGCACGATCGTCGATCCGGAGTTCATCCGGTTGGGGCGTCTGTTGGCGAATTTGCGCGCAGAGCATCCTGATGTTGAAACCGAACTGAAGCACGGGGTCAGCGGAGATATTTTGACATGGCTCAGGCGGGGTCGGGTTGATGCCGGGTTTTACCTGTGTGGGCCCGATGACCTATCCAGCATCGGGTCGGACGGAGACGATCCGGTGCATGCCATCAAGCTGGCCGAATTCACGTATCGCGTGATCGGGCCGGCTGGCTGGCAGAAGCAGGTGGAAGAATCCGACTGGTCTTCGCTTGCAGCCCTTCCTTGGATCGGCACGCCCGAAGCCTCTGTTCACCATCGCCTTCTGGCCAAGGTTTTCGAACGCCACGCCTGCCGCCCGAACGTGGTTGCGCTGGTGGATCAAGAAGCTTCGATGCTTGAAATGGTGAGATCGGGTATTGGCCTGAGCCTCTGCCGCGAGTCCATCGCGCTGCATCAAAAGCAATCCTTCGGGCTTGCCGTCTGTAATTCCGTGTCAGTTCCTGCGTGCCTGTGTTTCGCGGCATTAGAACGTCGCAAAGACAACCCGATGATAGCCGAGACATTCGACCTGTTGCTCCGGTCCTGGTGATCGCGCCTGGAGAGGCTGCAAAAATACCCTCTGAGGTGTGTTGCAAATTGCCATCCGACGCGTTCTGCGCGTGGTACGGCGGACGGCGCTTCGTCTCGCGAAATGCAAGTTCGCATGGTTCAGGACTTTGGGCCTGCGGCCAAAGTCCGGTCTGGCGGGTGCCGCGGAAGCGACGGCAGCCTTCAACCAATTGCCGGTCTGGGCCGTCCATATCGGTACGACATAGGACCAACAGGTCGTGGTCATGCGTTGCACCTTGAAAGACGATCATTCGCGCGAATTCACCCCACTTTCGGAGTTCACCCTTTCATCCAGTGTTTTCAGAAGCCTGTTCAAGTCCTCGGCTTCTGCCGAAGTTAGTCCGCGCAAAAGGCGATGCTGTGTGTCGACATGATCGACGACGGCTTTCTCGATCGTCGCAAATCCGGCTTCCGTCAAACGGATCAGAAACCCGCGCTTGTCTTCGGGGTTTGGCACCCGCTCGACGAGGCCGTGTTTGACGAGTTGATCGATGCGATTGGTCATTGTTCCTGAGGTCACCATGGTCAGGTCCAGCAATTCCCCAGGGGATAAGCCATCGGTTTTTCCGGATCTGCGCAGGGTCGCCAGGACATCAAAGCTGGCGGCGTTCAACCCATGAGCCTTCCAGGTTCTTTCCATTTCACCCCGAAGCTTGGCAGTCAAACGTGACAGCCGACCGATGATTTCCATCGGTCCGACATCAAGGTCGGGCCGGGCCCTGTTCCATTGGGCAATGATGCGGTCTACGTGGTCCATGAAACTATATTGCGGAGTTATCTCTTGACGTCAAGATAAATAGGTATATCTTGACGTCAAGATAATGGAGGTCCGCGATGAGACATCTCGACATTGCACTAACAGCCATTGCGCCGCTGGTTTGGGGCAGCACCTACTTTGTTACGACGGAATTCCTTCCTTCAGGGTATCCGGTGACGATGGCCGCCCTGCGCGCTCTGCCTGCCGGCCTTCTGCTGCTGGTAATGGCGCCGCGCTTGCCGAAAGGAATTTGGTGGCTGCGCATTTTCGTTCTCGGCGCGCTCAACTTCACGCTTTTCTGGGCCTTTCTGTTTATCGCAGCCTATAGGCTGCCGGGAGGGGTCGCGGCGACGGTCGGTGCGATACAGCCTCTGATCGTCGTGTTCCTAGCCGCGATGCTGCTTGGGACAGCGATCAGAGCGTCGGCCGTGATGGCTGCCTTGATCGGCATCTTTGGTGTCGGGCTGCTTGTCCTCGGGTCAGGTATAAGGCTTGATCCCTTTGGTTTGATTGCCGGAGTTTGCGGGGCGGCCTCGATGGCGGCAGGCACGGTCCTGACTCGGAAATGGCAACCTCCGGTGCCGCTGCTTACCTTCACCGCCTGGCAGCTGACCGCCGGCGGTCTGTTGCTGGTGCTTCTGGCCGTCTTCATCGAGCCGCCGCTTCCAACACTGGATGCACGAAACCTCTCAGGCATCCTCTACCTTGCGCTCATCGGGGCTGCGCTCACTTATATCCTGTGGTTTCGCGGTATCTCACGGATAGAGCCAGGGGCCGTCTCGGCGCTTGGTTTTCTCAGCCCGCTCTCCGCCGTTCTGATCGGCTGGGCCTTGCTGGGTCAGGCGCTGACACAGATGCAGATCGCCGGGGCCGCGCTTGTCTTTGCAGCAATCTGGCTTGGTCAAAGGGCGGTGCGTACCCGCCCATCTGACCTTTCGAAGAACCCCATCCGCTACCCATCGTAAAGGAGAACTCCGATGAAACTCATAGTATTTGGTGCCACTGGCGATGTCGGTTCTCGCGTCGTAACGGAAGCGCTTGCTCGCGGGCATCTCGTAACCGCAGCTATTCGAAACGAGGCAGCGATTGCCAAGCTGCCCGAGGGCGTCAGACCGGTCATCGCGGATGCGACAGATCCCGCAACCCTCGTTGCAGCCATGGAGTCGCAGGACCTTGCGATCAGCGCGTTGCGCTCTCCGCCCGGGCGCGAAGGCGAGATCGTGGCTCTGACGCGTTCGATCCTAAATGCTGCATCACGCACGGGTCTTCGGGTGATCATCGTTGGCGGCGCCGCGCGGCTACATCTGCCAAACGGCAGTCCGCATACGGTTTTGTCAGATCCGGATTTCTTGCCGGACAACATCGTTCCGACAGCCCGTGCATCGATGGCGCAATGGGAACTCTGTGCCTTTGAAACATCGGCAAATTGGACTTATGCCAGCCCTCCAGCCCTTTTGCAGCCCGGCCCACGCCTGGGCGCGTTCAGAACCGGTACCGACACGCTGCTGGTCGATGAACTGGGCAAATCGGAGATATCGATGGAAGACTTTGCCGTTGCGCTGGTAGACGAGGCACAATCAGCTAATTTCCCGAGGGCTGCGTTCACGGTCGGTTACTAGCACTCGTTCAAAAACGCCGGGGAAAGGCAGACCGGCCAGCCGGGCAGCAGGCCGGGCTGGGACCAGCGGGGGCAGGTCACATCAAGTAAACCGTTTCACCGGTTTCAATTGCCTGTTGTGCCGCTTGCCCCATCCTGACAGCCCAGAGGCCGTCCTTCAAACTTACATCCGGTTTTGCCTTTTCGCCCCGGAGCACGGACAGGAACCCTTTGTGCTGATAGTAGGTCGACCCATTGTGATCCCCTGCCGCCAAAAGGGTAGGGTCCACCGGAACGTCCATTGATACCGGACCTTTTGGATTGCGCGGGCTCAGGATCACCTGCGGCAGCGGCGGGGCTCCCAAATGATCGGGCCAGAATCGTCCGGGTCCGGGAACAAACGCCTCGATTTTGGCGTCCGGTCCTACGGCCGATATTTCTTCTTGATAGCGTGAGCCTTCGGCAAACATGCAAAGTTCCAACATCGCGCGCGCACCCGAAGCAAAGTCGACCAGAACATAGCCGTGATCCAGAATATCCGGGGTTTGACCGTCGTAACTCTCGTCCAGATGGTTCACCGCCTGCCCGCCGCTTGCTGTGATACGCACAGGATCGGATTGCAATATCAGACGCATCAGGTCGAAGAAATGGCAGCATTTCTCGACGAAAGTACCACCGGTATTTCGGTTGAACCGGTTCCAGTTACCGACCTTGTCCAGGAAGGGAAAACGATGCTCGCGGATCGACAGCATCTTCACCCCACCTGTCGCCTCAGCCTTCCCGATCAAAGCAGCAATAGGGGGCATGTACCGGTATTCCATCGCGACCCAAATCGGGCAGGGGTAGTCGCGCTGCAACTGGTCGAGCCGGGGCGTGTCCTGCGGGTCGGTGAACAATGGTTTTTCTACCAAAAGCGGCAGAGGGCGTGTTTCAGCAATTTCGCAGATCTGGTCCACATGAAGATGGTTCGGGCTGACAATGACGACGCAGTCCAGTGCCTCTACCGCCAGAAGCTCTTGCACGGAACCTGCCATGGTTGCAGTTGGCGCAATTGCCTTGGCGGCTTTTGCCATCTCCTGATCGGGTTCAAAGATCGCAGCCACACTGGTACCTTCCAGCAATCCGATATTGTGCAGGTGCTCTTGCCCCATCATTCCGCATCCAATCAGCCCGTAATTGATGGTCCGGGTCATGTGCGTTTCCTTTTACTTCAGACGTTGTACGTAGTTGGCCCGATCCGGGTCGAACCAGGTTTTTGAGAATTCGACGGGTTCGGCGCTTTCTGACCAGCTGAACCGCTCGATGTAACCGACCGATTGGCCCGCTGGCTTGGTGAAGTCAGAAGGTGTCCAGTACGGTAGAGGCCGGACCGAAACCCTGTCTTCGGCTCTTGTGATCCAAAAACCCAACTGGCGCTGATAATATCGATAGAGCGAGTCGGACAGCAGGCTCTGGTCGATCAGGCCCGCTGATTCGTCCAGCCAGATTTCTTCGACAGCGATGATTGTATCATTCAGGTAGCGCATCCGCCGGACACGCGAACCGGCGTCAGAAGCACCGAATTTCGGCAGATCGATCGGCTTTTTCAGATGGTCAACCGACAGGATATCCGCACGAGGCAGGCCACCCCCTTCGGGCAGTTCCAGCCTGAACATCGCATAGACGCTGTTTTGTGTACCGGTCTCGCGGATGTAGTTGCCCGAGCCTTGGATGCGCTCCAACATCCCCTTTTTTTCTAGCTCAGAGAGCGATTTTCGCAGCGTTCCAACCGAGACATTCAACTCTGAGGCCATCTCGCGCTCGGGCGGCAGGCGCTCACCATCAATAAGACGACCAGCCGCGATGTCACGGATCAGAAGTTCTGCGATCTGAATATATACCGGCAGGGCATTGGGGTTTCGGTTGGATACAGGCAAGGCGGGCGCTTCACTCGGTCGCAGGAAAATTGATACACTATTGATCTACATCAAAGCGATTGCTACGCAAGAGGAAAGTCAAAGATGTACGGAGCGTGAATCAAATGAGCATCGTCCCCATCACATCCCCCGATCTGGATGCGGCCGAAGTTTCGTGGTTCGCTGCGCTATGTTCCGATGATTACCAGTTCCTTGGCGTTCCCGATGGTGACCTGCGGTCGAGTTGGGAGCATTGCTCGAACATTGTGAAAGAGGCCGAAGCGCAGGGTTTTCGCAACATCCTCTGCCCGTCCTCCTATCAGGTGGGTCAAGACACGCTGAGCTTTGTCGCCGGCTGCGCCCCGATCACCGACCGGATCAACCTGCTGGCCGCCGTGCGCTGTGGCGAGATGCAGCCGATCATGCTGGCCCGCACCATCGCAACGCTGGATCACATGCTTAAGGGGCGGTTGACGGTCAACATCATCTCATCCGACTTTCCCGGTGAGAAAGCCGACAGCGCGTTCCGCTATCAACGCTCGCGCGAAGTGGTGGAGATTCTGAAACAGGCCTGGACGCAGGATGAGATCAATCATGAAGGCCAGGTCTATAACTTCTCGGGCCTGACCACCGACCCGGCCAAGCCCTATCAGACAGGCGGGCCGCTGCTTTATTTCGGCGGCTATTCTCCCTCTGCCTTGGACCTGTGCGGCGAGCATTGCGATGTCTATCTGATGTGGCCCGAAACCAAGGAACAACTGGCTGAACGGATGAAGGCTGTTCACGCCGTCGCTGAAAGCTACGACCGCACGCTGGATTACGGGTTGCGTGTCCATATGATCGTTCGCGATACCGAGGCTGAGGCGCAGGAATACGCGGATTACATCGTCTCGAAGCTGGACGACGAATATGGTCGCGCCATCCGCGAACGGGCGCTGGATTCGACCTCGCTGGGTGTGGCGCATCAGGCCAGAAACCGCGATCTGGCGGATGAATACGGCTATGTCGAGCCCGGTCTCTGGACAGGTGTTGGCCGCGCGCGTTCGGGCTGTGGGGCGGCGCTGGTCGGATCGACCGATCAGGTCATGACCAAGATCGAGGAATACCAGAAGATGGGCATTCGCGCTTTCATCTTCTCGGGCTACCCGCATCTGGACGAAGCCCGCCATTTCGGCGCCCGCGTGTTGCCGAACCTGAAAACCTGTTCCCTTCCCAAAGCTTACGGAAGCGTTCCCAAATCGACCCCGGCCACACCGCTGGGCAACGGAGAACGCCGCTGATGCAACGTGTGAAACTATCTGACTCGCTGGAGATGAGCCGCCTTGTCTATGGCATGTGGCGGTTGGGCGATGACAGTGACACGTCCGTGGGTCATGTCGAGGCCAAGATTCAGACCTGTCTGGATCAGGGCATCACCACCTTCGATCAGGCCGACATCTATGGCGGCTACCAGGCCGAGGCCGTGCTGGGTGCCGCCCTACGCGCCAATCCAAGCCTGCGTCAGAAGATGGAGATTGTCACCAAATGTGACATCGTCGCGCCGGTTGGCCGGTACGCGGATGCGAAAGTAAAATACTACGACACCTCGCGCGCCCATATCCTGAAGTCCATCGACACGTCGCTGTCGGAAATGGCGATTGACCACATCGATCTGCTGCTGATCCACCGCCCGGATCCCATGATGGACCACCATGAAACCGGAGCCGCTCTGGATGAGGTTGTCGCCAATGGCAAGGTCGGCGCGGTGGGCGTGTCTAATTTCCGCCCGTGGGATTGGTCGTTGCTGCAATCGGCGATGAAAACGCAGTTGGTCACCAACCAGATCGAAATTTCTCTGGGTCAGATCGGCCCTTTCACCAACGGTGATCTGGCGTTTCACCAACAGCACGGCCATCCGTTGATGGCATGGTCGCCGCTGGGTGGAGGCCTGTTGATGGCCGGAAACCCGCCGGTTGGGGTCGTTGCCGATGAAATCGCAGCCGGGTTCGGCGTGGATCGCGCCGCCGTCGCAGTGGCGTTCCTTTTGGCCCACCCGGCCAACATCCTGCCGGTTTTGGGCACCAACAATCTTGACCGGATCAAACGTGCCTCGGACGCATTGAAAGTCAATCTGGATCGCGAAAGCTGGTTCCGCCTGTATGAGGCGGCACTGGGGCATGAGGTACCATGATGAACGCAATCTCAAGGGACATGACACGCACCTTCATTCCGCATAAGGACGACACACGTACCCTGCGCGACGCCTTCGGTCGCTTTGCAACCGGCGTCACAATCGTCACCTGCGACAGCGCGGACGGGCCGGTCTGCATCACCGCCAACAGCTTTTCGTCGCTCTCGCTTGACCCACCGCTGATCATGTGGGCCGGAGACCGAAATTCGCGTCGCTTCCCCTATTTCCAAAAGGCGCGCCATTTCAGCGTGCATGTGCTGTCTTCGGACCAGGCCGAGCTGTGCTTCGGCTGCTCGAAAGACGCCTTTGCCCTGCGCGGTATCGATCATGAGCGGTGCACGAACGGAACGCCGCTGCTGTCGGATTGCCTGGCGCGGTTCGAATGCGAACAACATGCGTATCACGATGCGGGCGATCACGTTATTGTCGTAGGAAAAGTTCTTAAGGTCAGCATGGCGGATGGAGACGCGCTGACCTTTTACGCCGGGAAACTCGGCCAATTCGCGAAAACCTAAACGCGATCTGACGACCGTGGGACAAACCCGCGGCTGAACAAGGGAGGATCCGCATGGGCGGACTGGCATCGGCGTTAGCGCCGATTGCATTCGTGAACGAAACCGCGCTGCGTCTGGGCCGCGCGGTTGGTGTCGTTGCGATTGCACTCATGGTGATCGCAATCCTGATACAGGTGTTCTTCCGATATGTTCTGGGCAACGCGCTGCCCTGGCCGGATGAGGCCGCGCGCTTTTGCATGTTGTGGATGACCGGCCTGATGGCCCCCACCGCCTTTCGGCGCGGCGGATTTGTGGCCATCGACATGCTGGAACGGTTTCTGCCGCGCCTCATCGGGCAAACGCTCAACCTGTTTCTGCTGCTGATCTCGCTGGCCGTGCTGCTGGTGGCGGTCAACATCGGCTGGTCCGAGGTCACCGGCTTTGGCGGCAAGTTCGCCACTGCCGCGCTGTATCTGCCCACTTCTTTCGGGTTCGACGAATGGTATCGCATTCCGCGCAGTTGGATGATGGCATCGCTGCTGGTGGGGATCATCCTGCTGATCTCGGTGAATATCGAGCTGATCCTACGATCCTTCATCACCTTGCTGGGCGGCGGCCACCTGTTGCCTGAAATTCCTGATGCGGCAGTGGGGGCCGAATAAATGCTGATCTGGTTCCTGCCCACCTTCCTGATTTTCCTGCTGATCGGCCTGCCGGTCTTTTTCGCTTTGCTGGCGGCGCCCGGAATCCTGCTGTGGCTGAACGGCCAGACGAACGACATCACCCTGCTTTATCGCAATGTCTATAACGGGATGGACAGCTTCCCTCTGATGGCGATCCCCTTCTTCATGCTGGCCGGCGAGCTCATGAATCGAGGCGGCATCACCATCCGTCTTGTCGAGTTTTCCCAGGCTCTGATGGGCCATCTGCGCGGTGGTCTGGCGCATGTGAACGTGCTGAGTTCGATCCTGTTTGCGGGCCTCTCGGGGTCCGCCGTGGCGGACACCTCGGCGCTTGGGTCGATGCTCATCCCGGCGATGGAGAAACAGGGCTATACCCGGAAATTCGCCGCCGCGATCACGGCGGCGAGTTCGGTGATCGGGCCGATCATTCCGCCCTCGGGCATCATGATCATCTATGCCTATGTGATGGGCGAAAGCGTGGCCGCGTTGTTCCTTGCGGGTATCGTTCCGGGCGTGTTGGTCGGTGTCGGTCTGATGCTGATGATCAAACTGATGGCCGACCGCTATGACTTCCCCGTCGCCAGCCGCAAATACACATGGCCCGAGCGGCGTCAGGCCAGTTTGAAAGCCTTCTTCCCACTTATGACACCGGTCATCATTCTGGGCGGTATTCTGGGTGGTATCTTCACCCCGACCGAAGCGGCCGCTGTTGCCGTGGGCTATGCCTTCATCATCGGCTTCTTCGTCCTGCGAACATTGACATGGAAAGAGGTCCCCGAGGTGCTCAGCAATGCAGGCATGACCTCAGCCGTTGTTCTTCTGCTAGTCGGCGCGGCGATGGCGTTCAAAACGGTTGTCAGCCTCAGCCATGCGCCGGAACAACTGGCCTCGCTGATCCTCAGCCTGTCGGAAAACCCGCTGATCCTTCTGTTCTTGATCAACCTGCTACTGTTCATCGTCGGCATGTTCCTGGACGCAGGCCCCGCGATCATCATCCTTGGACCAATCCTCGGCCCGATCTTCACCAGCCTCGGCGTCGACCCGATCCATTTCGCCATCATCATGAGCGTCAATCTGACCGTCGGCCTTGCCACGCCCCCCATGGGGCTGGTCCTGTTCGTGGCCGCTGCCGTCTCGCGGGAACGGGTCGAGACAATCGCCAAGGCGATCCTGCCGTTTCTGGCGGTCGAAATCATCGTGATCTTTCTGATCACCTACATCCCCGCACTATCAATGACGATCCCGAGGATAACGGGATTTGCAAACTGACTGAGTATCACAGGGAGGAAACGCATGCTCGGAAACTTCATCAAAACAGCGGCGATTGCCACATCGCTTGTGGCCGCGTCTGCAGTCGCGGCGACGGCTGCGGACTATACGCTGCGCGCCACAGCCAATTCGAACGAAAATGACGAGGATTACGACGGTCTGATCGTTTTCAAGAACTATGTCGAGGCGGCGTCGAACGGCGCGATCGAGGTCGAACTGTTCATTGGCACACAGCTCTGCTCGAACGGGGCAGAATGCCTGCAAGGCGTGGCGGATGGCACCATCGATATCTATATCTCCACCTCGGGCGGGGCTTCGGGCATCTTTCCTTACGTGCAGGTTCTGGACCTGCCCTATCTGATGGCTGATGACCGGATCGCCGAACATGTTCTGTCGGGCGATTTCACCCGCACCATGCGCGACATGGCGCTTGAGGACTCGGGCGGCGCAATCCGTCTGATGACCATCGGTAACACCGGCGGCTGGCGCAACTTTGCCAACACACAGCGCCGCATTGCCGAACCTGCGGATATGGAAGGTCTGAAAATCCGCACTGTCGTTGCCGACCTGCCGCAGGAACTGGTCAAAGCACTGGGCGCGTCACCTACACCGATCCCGTGGCCGGAACTCTTCACCAGCTTCCAGACCGGCGTTGTCGAGGGGTCCAAAAACGGCATCACCGACATCATGGGCATGAAATTCCCGGATGCGGGTCTGCAATATGTCACGCTGGACGGCCACGCCTATATGGGCGCATTGTGGTGGATGAACAACGCCAAGTTCCAGGAGATGCCCGAGGATCTACGCCGCGTCGTGGTCGACGGGTTCTATGCCCTGCAACAGGCCACTTTCGCCTCCCCCAAGCGCAAGTCGATTCAGGCCTATGAGGATTTTGTGGCCGGTGGCGGAGACCTCTACGTGCTGACACCCGACCAGAAGGCTGCGTTCAAAGAGGCCGCAACGCCAGTCTATGATTGGTTCCAGTCCAACGTTGCGCGTGGCGATGAGATCTTTGCTGCACTGACCGAGGCGGTCGCGGCGGCAGAGGCGGACGTCAACGCCGCTCGCGATGCGGATCTGAAGTAAACGGTTGGGCCGGGCTTTGCGGCCCGGCCCTTATCGAAACGGGTACATCCACCCTTTGTAGTCGTTGACCAGAACATGCGCCTTTTCGATTTGCTCCGGCGACATTTTCTTGACCACTTCCTCAAGGCTGATCGCCGCATCGGGATCACCTCCAATGGCGCTGAGCGTGTACCACATGTAGGCTCGCACCAGATCGGGCGCAGGCATGCCCAGACCCAATTCATAATACCAGCCAACGCCCGACTGCGCCCCCGGATGCCCCTTCATCGAGGCGCGCAGATACCATTCAAAGGCCCGTTCGTAATCCCGCTCGACCCCCAAACCCACCCCATACATCACGCCGATCAATTCTTCAGCCTCGGCGTTGCCCGAGCGCGCGGCTGGAAGAAGTTCTTCGCGCGCGGCTGCAAACTGTCCGGCTTCCATCATATCGCGCGCTTGTTCCAGTTCAGCCAGAGCCGGAGAAGCAAAAACGCAAAGGGCAAAAACAAGCTGGCGCATGGGATGGTTGCCTTCTTCTGGGTCGGGGCCGCTGTGGCACAGGATTTGCCGCGCCCGCTGACCGATGATGACTTTATCCCCTTTGATATGAAACAGGCCGCCATCGGTCATCAACTGTTTTACGACCCGATCCTGTCAGGCAACCGCAACATCACCTGCGCCCATTGTCACCATCCGGACTTTGGCACTTCGGACGGGTTGTCGCTGGGCATAGGAGAAGGCGGGCAGGGGTTGGGGCCGGACCGCACACCCGGCACCGGGGCTGACAGAATACGCAAACGCATCCCTCGCAACTCTCCGGGCCTGTGGAATCTTGGGGCCAAGGACATGCACACCGTTTTTCACGACGGCAGGCTGAGCATTTCCGACGTCTACGGCAACGGCTTCAATTCCCCGGCGCAGGAGTGGCTGCCCGAGGGCCTGAATTCCCTGCTGGCGGCGCAGGCTCTGTTTCCCATGACCTCACAATTCGAGATGGCGGGCAATGTGGCTGAAAATGAGGTCACGGGCGCGGTGCATGATCGTATCGACAAGGGCTGGCCCATTCTGGCGAAACGCGTCCGCACCGATCCGCGCTATGGTCCGGCCATCGTCGCCGCCTTTGATGAGGTTGAGACGACCGAGGACATCACGATCACCCAAGTCGCCAACGCTCTGGCCGCTTTCATGGCGATCGAGTGGCGTAGCACCGACAGCCCGTTTGACCACTATCTTGCCGGTGGCACGAAGGCCCTTTCACCGGCACAAATCGAGGGGATGAAGCTGTTTTACGGCAAAGCTCGCTGCTCTTTTTGCCACGCCGGGCCGCTCATGTCAGATCAGAGGTTCCATGCACTGGGCTTGCCACCCTTTGGGCCGGGTCGCACTCGGCAGTGGGATCCCTTCGTCCGGGATGTGGGCCGCATGGGTGAAAGCAACCGCCTTGAGGATGCCTACAGGTTCCGCACCCCGATGCTCCGCAACGTTGCCCTGACCGCGCCTTACGGTCACAATGGCGCCTTCCCCGATCTTGAAAGCGTCGTTCGCCATCATTTGGATCCGCAGGCAAGCCTGGACAAATGGACCCCACAAATGGCTGCCTTACCCGAGGTACCATGGTTGCAAGAAACGGATTTCCTGGTTTGGCAGGACCACTATGAAATGGAACGTCAACGCAAAAAAATTGACATTGATCCGATCCAGCTTGCGGAATTGGAAATACAAAACCTGATTGCTTTTCTGCATTCGTTGACGGGTCGCAGTGTAGACTCGCCGATATTCGGTGTGCCGAAAGGGTTTACTCCTTAGCCATCCCCCACATCGTCAAGCTACAGCCAGAGAACCGGATCATTTCTCTCTGCCAGGATGATCAGATTGGATTGTCCCGTGAATTGCAGTTTGCTAACTTCGTGCACGCGCTGGGGAGGGCGTGCATACCTTAATGTTGGACTATTCGCATAACGCGTGGCTCGTGGCGGCCTCATTGGCCGTGGCGTTGATGGCAGGGTTTACCGGCCTTTATCTGACACATGGAGCGTCCAAACTCGACAACCAGAAGCGAAAGTTCGTTGTTGCGCTTGCAGCAGTTGTTCTGGGCGGGGGCATCTGGTCGATGCACTTTGTTGCAATGCTGGGATTGCAGCTTCCGATCCTGTTCTACTATGACGCGCTGGTTACCCTGATTTCAGCTCTGGTCGCCATTCTGATGGTTGGTTTGGCGTTGTTGCTTTTGCATTTCCGTCCCAGAACCATGCCAACCATTGTGGGGGCCGGTGTAATCGTCGGATTGGGCATCGTGGTCATGCACTATGTCGGAATGACGGGGATGGAGCTGTGCCGACCGGTCTATGATGCGCTTGACGTGGTAATTGCGACCCTCGCCTCGGTTGTGCTGTCCGTGCTTGCAATCTGGGTTGCTTATGACAACCGGACACAGCGCAATATCCTGCTTGGAACCGTCTGTTTTGGTTTGGCGGTGTTTACCATGCATTTCGTGGCGACCGGCCTGACCGATTTTGTTGCCAGTGACAATGCCAGCGGGGCCGGGCCTGCGCTGAACAATCAGGTTCTGGCCATGGGCGTTACCATTGCGGTTTTCCTGATCTGCGGGGCGTTCCTTCTGACGGGTGTCACTTTCCTTGGGTTCAACGATGAGGTTGCAGTTTCACCCGACACGTCCGGGCCGGAACCCAATGCACCGGTTCAAATGCGGGCCGGTATTCCTTTCGAGCGCGAGGGGCAAACCTTCTTCAGTGAATCCGGTAAGATCGCGGCCATTCGCGCCGAGGGGCACTATACCGTTCTTTATATTGGGGCCGAGAAGCTTTTTTGTCCTTGGTCGATTACCGAAGCGGAAAGCCGCTTGAAACCGGAAGGATTCCTGAGGGCGCATCGCAGTTATCTGGTAAACCCAAAACATGTCACGGGTTTCGAACGACACAAGGATAACGGTACCTGCTATTTCGACGGAGTGGACGCGTTGACGAAAGTACCAGTCAGCCGATCCCGTATGACCGACGTCCGAAAGGCTCTGGGTCTCTGATCGCAACTCGTGCAGTTAATTCGCATTTCGTGAAACAAGCCACGCACCCCGTTTCCGCCTGCTGGAACGGCTGATCCCGTCGTCTTTTCCTTGCCACAGGGCCCCCAAGGCATTTCGTCCGGACCCAGGGAGGAAAAACATGATACCAGCCGGTTTTGAGTATCACCGGCCAGGCGATATCGCTTCGGCCATAGACATTCTACAGGAACACGGAGATGAAGCGCGCGTGATCGCGGGTGGGCACAGCCTGATCCCGATGATGAAACTGCGCATGGCCGAGATGGGCCATCTGGTCGATTTGCAGGCAATCGACGAATTGAAGGGCATCGAGATCGGGGTTGACACGGTCACACTCGGCGCGATGGTGACCCAGCACGAATTGATCACCCATGGCGGTCTGGCCTCGGCCATTCCTTTGCTTCGCGAGGCCGCGTTGCAGATTGCAGATCCCCAAGTGCGATATATGGGCACTGTTGGTGGGAATGTTGCCAATGGTGATCCGGGCAATGACATGCCGGGATTGATGCAGTGCCTGGACGCGACGTTTGAATTGTCTGGCCCTGACGGAACCCGCAGCGTGGCGGCGCGAGATTTCTACGAGGCCGCCTATTTCACCGCGCGCGAGGATGAAGAAATCCTGACCCGGATTTCTATTCCGGTGCCGGGTGCGGGTGTCGGGCAGGCGTATGAAAAGCAGAAGCGCAAGATCGGCGACTATGCGACGGCCGCTGCCGCGGTGATGGTTGGCAACGGTCAGGCATCCGTCGCGATGACCAATCTGGCGGATACGCCCATCTGGTCCGAAAACGCAAGCAATGCGCTGGCTGAAGGGGACGTCAGCGGCTGCGTGGCTGCGATGCTCGACGCGATTGACCCTGTGGCCGACAATCGCGGGCCCGTCGAATTCAAGAAACACGTGGCCGCCGTGATGCTGCGCCGCGCCATCGACCGTGCGCAAAGCCGCGCGGTTTGAGGAGGGGAACACATGTCGAAAATGCACGTCAAACTCACCGTGAACGGCAAACAGGTCGAAGGTCTGGCCGAGCCGCGCACGCTGCTGATCCACTTCCTGCGGGAAGATCTGAAAATCACCGGCCCTCATATCGGCTGTGAAACCAGCCATTGCGGGGCCTGCACTGTGGATATCGATGGCAAATCGGTCAAATCCTGCACCACCTTCGTGGCACAGGTGAACGGGGCCGATGTCACCACCGTCGAGGGGCTAACCAATGACGATGGCAGCCTTGGTGTGTTGCAAGAGATGTTCCGCGAACATCACGGGCTGCAATGCGGTTTCTGCACGCCGGGCATGATCACCCGCGCGCATCGCTTGTTGCAGGAAAATCCGAACCCGACCGAGGAAGAAATCCGCTTTGGTATGGCGGGCAACCTGTGCCGCTGCACCGGGTATCAGAACATCGTCAAGGCGATCTCGGCCTCGGCTGACATGCTGAATGCTCAACAGCCCTCAAGTAGCGAAGCGGTAGGGCAAACAAAAGTGGAGGCCGCGGAATGAACGATCAAACCATGACCCCCGAAGAACGCGCCGCCAACCTCAAAGGAATGGGCTGCGCCCGTAAACGCGTCGAGGATGTGCGCTTTACCCAAGGCAAGGGCAATTATGTCGATGACATCAAGCTAGACGGCATGCTGTTCGGCGCGTTCGTCCGTTCGCCTTATGCCCACGCCCGCGTCGTCAATGTCGACAAGGACGCCGCGCTGGCCGTGCCCGGTGTGGTTGCCGTGTTGACCGCCGAGGATCTGGCGCCGCTGGGTCTGCATTGGATGCCGACACTGGCGGGTGACAAGCAAATGGTGCTGGCTGATGGCAAGGTTCTGTTCCAGGGCCAGGAAGTTGCCTATGTCGTCGCTGAAAACCGGTACATCGCAGCGGATGCGGCAGAGCTGGTTGAAGTTGAGTACGAAGAGCTACCTGTTCTGACGGACCCCTTCGAAGCGCTGAAATCAGACGTTGTCCTGCGCGAAGACCTTGCGGGTCAGACCGAAGGCGCCCACGGGCCGCGTAAACATCACAACCACATCTTCACCTGGGAGCAGGGTGACAAGGACGCGACAGAGGCTGTTCTGGGAGAGGCCGATGTCGTGGCCGAAGAGATGATCTATTACCATCGGACCCACCCATGCCCGTTGGAGACCTGCGGCTGTGTAGCCTCGATGGATAAGGTGACCGGCAAGTTGACGCTGTATGGCACCTTCCAGGCCCCCCACGCGATCCGAACCGTTGTTTCGCTGATCTCTGGCCTCGCCGAACACAATATCCGGGTGATCAGCCCTGATATAGGTGGTGGTTTTGGCAACAAGGTTGGCGCTTATGCAGGCTATGTCTGCTCGGTTGTCGCCTCGATTGTCACCGGCCAGCCGGTGAAATGGGTCGAGAACCGGATGGAAAATCTGATGTCCACCGCGTTTGCTCGGGATTACTGGATGCAGGGCAAGATCGCCGCGACCAAAGACGGCAAAATCACCGGTCTGTGGTGTCATACGACGGCGGATCATGGTGGATTTGACGCCTGTGCCGACCCGACCAAGTTCCCGGCGGGGTTCATGAACATCTGCACCGGGTCGTATGACATCCCCACCGCCTATCTGGCCGTGGATGGGGTCTATACCAACAAGGCACCGGGCGGTGTCGCTTATCGTTGCTCATTCCGGGTGACCGAGGCTGCCTATTTCATCGAACGGATGATCGAGGTTCTGGCCATCAAACTGAATATGGACGCGTCCGAGCTGCGCCGGATCAACTTTATTCGCAAAGATCAGTTCCCGTATCAGTCAGCGCTGGGATGGGAGTATGACTCAGGCGATTATCACACCGCTTGGGACAAGGCGCTGAAGACCGTGGACTACGAAGGTCTGCGGGCGGAACAGGCGCAACGGATCGAGGACTTCAAAGCCGGAAAGACCCGCAAACTGCTGGGCATCGGCCTGACGCATTTCACCGAAATCGTCGGGGCCGGACCGGTCAAGAACTGCGATATCCTTGGGTTGGGCATGTTTGACAGCTGCGAAATCCGCATTCACCCGACCGGGTCGGCCATCGCGCGGCTGGGGACGATCAGTCAGGGTCAAGGCCATGCCACAACTTTCGCCCAGATCATCGCCAGTGAGATTGGCCTTCCTGCCGATGACATCACGTTGGAGGAAGGTGACACCGATACAGCGCCTTATGGGCTGGGGACATATGGGTCTCGGTCGACGCCTGTCGCCGGTGCGGCAACGGCAATGGCTGCGCGCAAAATCCGCGCCAAGGCGCAGATGATCGCGGCTTACTTGCTGGAGGTCCATGATGACGACGTCGAATGGGATGTGGACAGGTTCTCAGTCAAAGGCGCGCCAGAGCGATTCAAGACGATGAAGGAAATCGCCTTCGCCGCCTATAATCAGGCGATCCCGGGGCTGGAGCCGGGTCTGGAGGCGGTCAGCTACTATGATCCGCCGAACATGACCTATCCGTTCGGGGCCTATATCTGCGTCATGGAGATCGACGTGGATACAGGTGAATGGGACGTCCGGCAGTTCTATGCGCTGGACGATTGCGGAACCCGGATCAACCCGATGATCATCGAAGGGCAGGTCCATGGGGGCGTGACCGAAGCGCTGGCCATCGCGATGGGTCAGGAAATCGCTTATGATGAGATGGGCAACGTGAAGACCGGTACGTTGATGGACTTCTTCCTGCCCACGGCATGGGAGACGCCCAACTACACCACCGATCACACTGTGACGCCGTCACCACATCACCCGATCGGTGCCAAAGGTGTGGGTGAGAGCCCGAATGTCGGCGGTGTGCCTGCGTTTTCAAACGCGGTGCATGATGCGTTTCGGCCATTTGGATTGGTGCAAAGCCACATGCCGCATGACCATTGGCGCATCTGGAAGATTGCCAACGGGTTGGGGATGCACGGGTAGTCGGTTTCGAACCGGCTGTCGCCGGTCCGACCGAACGGAGGGGGTTCTACCCCCTCCGAACCTCCCCCGGGATATTTTTAGCCAGATGAAGATTGGATCCTGGTTTTGACTTTGAGCGATGTGCAGAATGGATTGGCCATGCAGGGCTATGTTGCCGACGACCGGTTGGCGATGGCGTTGCACCTGGCGCAGACACTTGGGCGTCCGCTGCTGTTGGAAGGCCCGGCAGGGGTCGGAAAGACCGAAGTCGCGAAGGCGTTGGCAGCACAGCGCGCCGCGCGATTGATCCGGTTGCAATGCTATGAAGGGCTGGACGCGAGCCATGCGATTTACGAATGGAACTACCAGCGGCAGTTGCTGGCTATTCGTGCAAGCGAGGCACAGGGCGGCACCTGCGAAACGCAGCTATTTTCCGATGATTACCTGTTGAAGCGACCATTGTTGGAAGCGATCAGCGAAGAAGACCCGCCTGTTCTGCTGATCGATGAAATCGACCGCGCGGATGAGGAGTTTGAGGCCTACCTTCTCGAGATTTTGTCGGACTTTCAGATCACCATCCCGGAACTCGGCACCATCAAGGCGCGGTCGCGGCCCATTGTGATCCTGACGGCGAATGGGACCCGGGACCTTTCAGAAGCGCTGCGGCGTCGGTGCCTGTACAGCTTCCTCGACTACCCATCGCGTGATAGGGAAATGGCAATCCTGAAAGCCCGTATGCCCGAAGTCGAAGGGTTGCTGGCGCGCCAGATCATTGGCGTTGTGCAGGCATTGCGCAAAGAAGATCTGGAGAAAACTCCCGGTATTGCCGAAATGCTGGACTGGGCGGCCGCCCTTTCGGGGCTGGGCGTCAACGACATGGCGCAGTCCCGCGACGAGGTTCAGGCCACGCTTGTCTGTCTACTTAAAACCGCAGCCGACTATGACGCAGCTCCATCCGAAGTGATGGACCGCCTTATCGGAAAGGTGGCGTGATGCAGGTGACACGCTTCCCCTCTCGCGCGTCAGGTTTGGCGGATCGTATGTCCGGCTTCATCGCGCATTTGCGTATGAACGGATTGCGCGTCGGGCCTGCCGAGACGGGGGACGCATTGGCTGCGCTGGCGGCGGTTGATGCAACGGATGTCAGACGGGCCCAGCAGGCACTTTGCGTGTTGCTGGCCGGCGACGCCGACGATTGGCGTCGGTTTGATGACCTGTTCGAAGCCTATTGGTTCAACACCGGCAAGCAACGCACAGGAACCGCCCAAACCGCGCATGTGCGGGTTCAATCCGCCAGGCCGATGATCTGGCAACAGGAAAGCCAGGATGCGCGGGCTTCCGAGGCCGGCAAGGATCAGGCCGCCGCACCTGATACCGGAGATGGGGAGGCCGCGGGGAGAGACGGGAAGCTTATCGCAACCCGTACGGCGAACCTGTCGCGCCGGGATTTGCGCGAATTGATGGACGAAGACGCCCTGAGGCAGGCCGAGCAAGCCGCAACGGCTTTAGCGCGCGCTATTCGCGACCGGCGTTCGCGCAGGCGCAAAAAGGCGCTGCGCGGCCCGGCTTTGGATATGCGTCGGATACTACGCGCCAGCCTCGCAAGAGGTGGGGAGCCCATGGATCTGTACTGCCGCGCCCGCCCACCTCGCCCGATGCGAATCGTGGCCTTGTGTGACGTCAGCGGTTCGATGACGATCTATTCACGGGTTTTTCTGGCCTTTCTCAAGGGGCTGATCGGCAGTGGAACAGAGGCGGACGCCTATCTTTTCCACACCCGCCTGATGCGCGTTACGGATGTGCTGCGCGACCATGACTCGTTGCGCGCGGCGGGGCGGCTGTCGCTTATGGCCGAAGGATTCGGAGGCGGCACGGATATCTCGGGCAGCCTTGAGCATTTCCTGAACGGATACGGCGCGCGGGCTTTGAACGGGCGGACCATCGTGCTGATCCTGTCGGACGGGTATTGCAGTTCCGACCCTCAGGCCCTGGGGGATGCTTTGTCCCGGATACGGCGAAAGGCGCGGCGGATCGTTTGGCTGAACCCGCTGAAAGGCTGGCGCGATTATCAGCCCATCGCAGCGGCGATGCAGGCGGCTGAACCCCATCTGGACGCGCATCTGCCGGCCAACACGCTGGAAGCGTTGGCGGCATTGGAATCCGAATTCCGAAAACTGTGAAAGGACAACACCATGGCAGGTTTCGACATTTTCGACACGATTGAAGATTTGCGCAGCAAAGGCGACGCCTTTTGCGTGGCAACGGTCCTTCGTACTGCCGATGCCACCTCGGCCAAAGCTGGTGGCAAGGCGGCAATAACACAAGATGGACGGATTTTGGGCCATCTGGGCGGAGCATGCGTGCAGCGCGCCGTTCGTGCATCCGTACAAGAAGCCTTTGCGAGTGGAACTCCGAAAATGATCCGCGTGAAACCCTCGGACAAGGTGGTGGCGATGGCAGATTCCGATGGTGTTCAGACGTTCAAAAGCGGGTGCCCATCAGGCGGAACGGTCGATTTGTTGATCGAGCCATATCAACACGCGCCGCGCCTGATCATTTTTGGTGAATCTCCAATAGCCCATGCTCTCGCGTCTCATGCGGCGTTGGCCGGATTGCGCGTATGTTTGCCCGAGGGTTCCGGCAGTTCGGTGGATTCTGTCAGCTTTGATCCTGAAGATGTAACCGCACTGGGCGTCGAGCCGCGCGATTTCGTTGTAGTCGCCTCGCAGGGGCAGGGGGATGGCGCTGCGTTGAAGGCTGCCCTGGAAACTCCGGCACGCCGGGTGTCCATGGTTGCAAGCCGCCGTAAGGCGCAGGTGTTGTGCGACAGGCTGATGGCTCAGGGGTTGGCCTCTGAAAAAACCAAACGGCTCAAGTCACCGGCGGGTCTGGATATCGGTGCCATCGACCCGCATGAGATCGCACTGTCGATCCTTGCAGAAATCATCCTTTGGCGAAATGCAGGCACTTCCGAGGAGACTTCGCATGATGAAAAAATGGCGTGATTGGTTGCGCGCCTTTAGGGCGGCGCAACCCGAAATGACCCCGGAAGAAGCGACCGAGGCAGCGCTTCGCGTTTACCCCAGATGTTGTTGAGAAAAGGACCCTCAGATGGAACTGAATGACGAAATCCGTATCGCTGCTCCGCGAGATGTCGTGTATCGCGCGTTGAACGATCCGGATGTGCTACGGGAATGCATCCCCGGTTGCGAGGAATTGATACAACATTCTGCTGAGCATCTTGAGGCCAAGGTCGTATTGAAGATCGGTCCCGTCAAAGCACGCTTCAGCGGGGAAGTGACATTGGATAACTCCAATGCGCCAGATGAGTTTTCTCTGACCGGTGAAGGTAAAGGAGGTGCAGCGGGATTTGCCAAAGGTGGCGCAGATGTTTCTCTTGCTCCGGATGGGGAAGAAACGGTGCTGTCCTATACCGCGAAGGTCGAAATCGGCGGAAAGATAGCACAGCTGGGAAGCCGGTTGATCGCGGGTACGGCGAAGAAGCTCTCGGCCAAGTTTTTCGACAGGTTTGGTGAAACCGTCGCCGAGCAATTTGCCGACTAGAAGAGCTTGCCAAACACTTCCTTGGTCCTTCTGCGCATTGTGTCGTGCTCTTAAAGCGCGGTTTTGCAACTTGGATAGAAAAAGACCCGCCTGTGGCGGGCCTTTGCAGATCAATCCGGGTGTCCGGTTCAGCCGAGCTTTTCAGTCAGCCGGGTCGGTGATTGCGAGGCCCCGGCGATCATCACCGCTGCCGTTCACGCAGGTCACCGTTGGGTCCGGGAACCGGATAATTCGGACGGCCCGAAGGCCGCAACCTATCTGCCGATGCCTTTGGCGCAAGAAAGGATGGCATAATGGCGCCCCCAATTCGACAGCTGGCAGCGGGCCACCCTGAAACCGGCTTTGGGCCATCCTCACTTGTGGTTGAAGGCGATTTTACCACTTCGGACACGTCCGAAACCATCAGCAGCTTTTTCGGGAGCAAAGATGAAAAGATTTCGGTCGCTGTGTGGGTATGCGCACCCTGCCGGGAGGAAATCGATGCCTACCCGGTCGATGAAATGATGACCGTGATATCAGGTTCGGTCACATTGATCAGCTCTGACGGGGCAGCGCAGACCTTTACCGCCGGAGATACCTTTTTCATTCCCAAGGGCACCCCCTGCAACAGAGGAAACAAATAGCGACATTGCCAAGTGTTCTCCGCACCCGCGGGGATGAACCTTCTGCCGAAGAGTGGTGTTTTGAAGCCCTGGAAGCTTGAATAAGGGTCCAACGCAGTTGGCCGCACATGTCCGCAATGCGGGCTGCACGTGCTGCATTCAATCAATTTATTCAATGTCTCATTTGAGCCGTTCGTTCAAAATTGAGATTCGAACGAGCGACACGTCAGGCAACCGGGGGAAACTTCAGTTGGCAGAAAGGTAAGTAAATTGGTCAAAAGGCAAAATGTTTCTACATTTGACAGTTGATTTCATTGGTCGGAGTGAGAGGATTCGAACCTCCGGCCCCTGCCTCCCGAAGACAGTGCTCTACCAGGCTGAGCTACACTCCGACCGTGGCGGGTGATCTATACGCGGCGCGTCTGATGCGCAAGAGGATTCTGTAATGCGATCACCCGAATCTTTCGATCTCAACAACCCGAAAATATATGGCAGCGGACCAATGGGCACGGAACCCGGTGATCTGAGCGGGTCGCCGTGTTTACGGTTCGAAAAAACGAGCGTTTGCATGTTTGCGTTCTGCTGGTTGACCGGCGCGCAAGGTGTCTGCCAACCTGTTCACCCCCCGCCGGGCAGGTCGCGATTGCACCGGTGTCAAGACGTCGTCTGGTTCACAGGCTTGTTGAAAGGCAAGGGAATCGCACCCCTTTGAGGCGGAAAACCTCTGGTTTCTTTGTCCGCTTTCGCCCGCGCAGCCAACCTCATTAATTGGTTGTGAAGTGTCCCAGGCAATCACGGCAAGGGATCTGTTTTGTACAGACGAATTTTGGTTCCACCATGGTCGACGACCGGTCCTGGCGCCAGCAAAGGCAGGCGTGTGGCCCGGGCAAGCCCCGGAGCGCTGGTGATCACGCCGACCCGCCATCCCTGGAACCGGTTCATCAAGGTCTTGCCCATCGCACCATAGACCGAACGCAAGCGTCTTTCGTCACCAATCCGCGCCCCGTAGGGCGGGTTCACAATGACCAGCCCCGCGGGACCTTCGGGGGGTTTTATGTCACTGACGGAACGCTGTTGAAACCGCGTCACAGCGCCGACTTGGGCCCTTTCGGCATTGGCAGTTGCCGCGTCAACCGCGCCCGAATTGCGATCCGAGCCGTAGAAGGTAAGCGCGCATTCCGCCGTCTTCGTTTCCCTCCGCATTTCCTGCCACTGATCAGCGTCAAAGCCCACCAGGTCTTCGAATGCAAAACTGCGGGAGCGGCCGGGGCGCAGTCCCAGAGCGATCTCGGCGGCCTCGATCACGAAGGTACCCGATCCGCACATCGGGTCCAGTACGGGTTCATCGCCCGAGTAGCCACATTCTCTCAGGAACATGGCGGCCATTGTTTCGCGCATTGGGGCCTTGGCAATGGCTTCCTTGTGACCGCGTTTGTGCAACAGCTCGCCGGAACTGTCGACCGAGATCGTGCAGATGTCTTTCTCGATTCGAAGCAAGACCCGAAGGTTTGCGTCGGATGAAATCGAGGTGCCCAATGTCTCGGATATTGCCTGTTCGATCCTCTGACGAGCTGCACCGGCGTGATAAATTCTGGATTTGCGGCTGATGGCTTCCACCTTGACCGGCACATCAGGACGCAAAACGGTGCCCCAAGGGAATTTCCGGGCACGTTTGTCCAATTGGGCAAGGTGCACGGCGGGGAAACTGCCCAGTCGCACCAGAACCTTGTTGGCGCCGCGCAGTGTCAGGTTGGCACGCCAGACCTCGGGCCATGAACCCCGGCATGTCACGCCACCTGGTACAGTTCTGACCTGCGCGAATCCGTTGAATTGCGCCTCGTCACCAAGAGGCGCTTCGAGGCCCGGCGTGGCAACCAGAAAGATTTCCAAATCTGTGTCTTTTTCCATTCCGGTTGCTTACACTGGAACCTTGGTGGGCGCGATATGCAATTATACGCCATGGATTCAGAAGAAATGACCGATCAATCGCAGGATTGTGTGGTTCATCCTCAAGTTTTGGCGGTAACAGGTTTGCGTTTGTGACCTTCCCCGCGTAAAGGGTCCTTGATCGGAAATACGCCTGCGGATTTTGGACCGTTTTCGACGCTTTTGCGACGGAGGTTCGAAAAAACCGCGCTATTGCATGACCCCGAAAGGGCGTTGGCAGAGCTGGCGCAGAAAAGAGGCTTGGAAGAACGTAGCAACATGCAAACTTTCAAACTGAAAAAGGGGCTGGATCTGCCAGTGGAAGGCGCTCCTGACCAGACCATTCACCCTGGCCCCGAATACTCGACCGTAGGCGTCCTGGGCGGTGACTACATCGGCCTGAAACCCAAGATGCTGGTGCAGGAAGGCGACAGCGTTGTACGTGGCGCGCCGCTGTTCTGTCACAAGGACGCGCCTGACGCGATGATGGTCGCCCCGGTAAGTGGCAGGGTTGTCGCGATCAACCGTGGTGCCCGTCGGGTGCTGCAAAGCGTCGTGATCGAAGTGACCGACGCCAATGACGCCGGTGTGGACTTCTCGGGTATAGGGGGTGCTGACAGCGCTAAAGGTGTGACGGCCAAGCTGTGCGCCGCCGGCCTGTGGACGTCGTTCCGCACGCGTCCCTATTCGAAAATGCCGAACCCCGGCATCAAACCGGATGCGATCTTTGTCACCGCCATGGACAGTGACCCGCTGGCCGCTGACGCTGCGACGGTCATTGCCGAAGCACCCAAGGAATTTACCGCCGGTTTGGCGGCAATCAGCACACTGACCGAGGGCAAAACCTATCTTTGCCAGAAAGAGGGTGACACGATACCCGGCGCAGATGTCGCCGGTGTCGAAACTGCATCTTTCGCAGGCCCGCACCCATCGGGGTTGGCCGGAACGCATATTCACTTCCTCGAACCCCTAGCAGGCGACAAGCAGGTCTGGACCATCGGGTATCAGGATGTCATCGCCATTGGCCGCCTGATGCTGACCGGCCATCTGGATCCGAATGTCGTGATTGCCCTGACGGGGCCGGGTGCGCGCCAACCGCGTTTGATCCGTACCGTGATGGGCGCATCAACTGATGATCTGACCCGCGACGAAGCCAATGTGGACGGCACGCCCCGTATCATTTCGGGTTCGATCCTGTCGGGCCGGCACGCTGAAGGCCCGACCGCCTATCTGGGCCGGTTCGCGCGCCAGATCAGCATCATCCGTGAAGATCCCGATCAAATCCCGTTGGGCTGGATTCGTCCAATGCCGTCGAAATACGCGGTCCAGCCTGTATTGGGTTCGGCATTTGCAAAAAAGCTGTATGCCTTCACATCCAACCTGAACGGCGGTCGTCGTGCCATGGTGCCCACAGGTGTTTTCGAAGAGCTGATGCCGCAGGACTATCTGCCCACTCAGTTGCTGCGGGCGCTGCTGGTAATGGATACGGACACTGCCCAGGCCTTGGGTGCGCTGGAGCTGGACGAAGAAGATCTGGGCCTTGTGGGCTTTGCCTGTCCGGCGAAATATGAATACGGGCTGGCGCTGCGCGACTGCCTGACCAAAATTGAAAAGGAGGGCTGAGCCGAATGGGTTTGCGCAGCTTCTTTGACAGGATCGAGCCGAACTTTACCAAGGGCGGCAAGTACGAAAAGTACTTCCCCATCTACGAGATGGTGGAAAGCTTCATCTATACTCCGAAAACCGTGACCACGGTGGCGCCGCACGCGCGGTCCTATGTGGATATGAAGCGGATCATGACCTATGTCGTGATCGCGACGATCCCCTGCATCCTGTGGGGGATGTGGAACACCGGCTATCAGGCGAACTCGGCGATTGCTTTGCTGGGTCCTGAATCGGCCACCGGCTGGCGGATTGCCTTGTTGCAGATGTTCGGGATTTCGCTGGACCCGTCCAGCATCTTTGCCAACGTCATGCATGGTCTGATGTATTTCCTTCCGATCTACATCGTCACGCTGGTCGCGGGCGGTATCTTCGAGGTCATCTTTGCCACCGTGCGCGGTCATGAGGTGAACGAAGGTTTCCTCGTAACATCAATGCTTTACACACTGATCATGCCTGCTACGACGCCGCTGTGGCAGGTGGCTTTGGGCATCATCTTCGGCGTTGTGATCGGTAAGGAAGTGTTTGGCGGCACCGGCAAGAACTTTCTCAACCCCGCGCTTGTGGGGCGGGCGTTTTTGTATTTCGCTTATCCGGCGCAGATGTCGGGTGATTCAGTCTGGACACCCGTTGACGGGTTCTCGGGCGCAACTGCATTGGGCGTGTCTGCGGCCGAAGGCGTGCAGGCGCTGGCCGCTGAAGGCATCACCTGGTCGAGCGCGTTTTTCGGCACCATTCAGGGCAGCTTTGGCGAGACATCGACACTGGCCTGCATGATCGGTCTGGCTTTCCTGTTGATGACCAAGATCGCCAACTACCGCCTGATTGTGGGCTGTCTGGCGGGCACCATCGGCTTTACCCTGCTGTTGAACCTGATCGGATCGGACACCAACCCGATGTTCGCGATGCCATGGTACTGGCACATCGTGCTGGGCGGTTACGCTTTCGGGCTGGCCTTTATGGTGACGGAACCGGTTTCGGCCAGCCACACCAATATAGGGCGTTATATCTATGGCGCTCTGATCGGTGTCATGGTCGTGATGATCCGCGTAATCAACCCGGCTTTCCCCGAAGGCATGATGCTGGCAATCCTGTTCGGCAACGTCTTTGCACCGCTGATCGACTATTTCGTCGTGCAAGCCAACATCAAACGGAGGGCGCGTCGCCATGTCTGATACGCAATCCCCGGATCAAAACGAGGCACCCAAGGGCGCATTGGCCAAATTCCTGGCGGCCTCGCCGGATTCTGTTGGCAAGACGATCTTTATCGCCGTTGCCGTCTGTCTGGTCGCCTCAATGGTCGTGTCGGCTGCGGCTGTCAGCCTGCGCCCAGTGCAGGAAACCAACCGCCTGAAAGACAAGCAGGTCAACGTTCTGCAGGTGGCGGGCGTGTTCCAGCCCGGCATCGACGTGACCGAGGCCTTCGCCGCTTTTGAACCACATGTGCTGGAGCTGTCCACAGGCGCCTTCGTCGATGATCAGTTTGACCCAACCACGTTTGACGACATCGCCGCCGCCAGCGATCCAGAGCTGAGCGTCGCGTTGGACAATGACCCCGCCGGTATCGGACGCAAATCCAAATACCGTGTTATCTATCTGCTGCGTGACGACGCGGGTGATCTCGACAAGGTGATCCTGCCGCTGCACGGATACGGTCTTTGGTCGACGCTCTATGGATTTATCGCGCTTGAGAACAACGGCAACGATATCTACGGCCTGCAATTCTATCAGCATGGTGAAACTCCGGGTCTTGGGGCCGAGGTGGACAACCCACGCTGGAAAGCCTTGTGGAACGGGAAAAAGCTGCGCGACGAAGCGGGTGATCTGCAAATCACCGTTGCCAAATCGCAGCCCGCCGCCGGGCCAGATTTCTATGTGGATGCGCTGGCGGGGGCCACGCTGACGTCGGTCGGTGTCGATAACCTGGTGAAATTCTGGATGGGTGATGCGGGCTACGCTCCGTTCCTGGCCAAACTGCAAGCAGGAGAGATTTGATGTCCCAGACCAAGAAAGAGATGCTGGTCGACCCGCTTGTCGACAACAACCCGATTACCCTGCAGGTGCTTGGCATCTGTTCGGCACTGGCGGTGACCTCGTCGCTGCAAGTGTCGTTCGTGATGGCACTGGCGGTGACATTTGTGACGTCTTTCTCGTCCTTCTTCATCTCGTGCCTTCGCAACCAGATCCCTGGTTCGATCCGGATCATCGTTCAGATGGTGATCATTGCCTCGCTGGTGATCCTCGTGGATCAGGTGCTCAAGGCCTATGCCTTCGAGATTTCGAAAACCCTGTCGGTTTTCGTTGGTCTGATCATCACCAACTGTATCGTGATGGGCCGTGCCGAGGCGTTTGCGATGAAGAACCCCCCGGTTGCGTCCTTTATCGACGGCATGGGCAACGGCATGGGCTATGGCCTGATCCTGCTGCTGGTCGGCTTTATTCGCGAGTTGTTCGGGGCAGGGTCGCTGTTCGGCGTCACCATTCTGGAGACCGTCAACAATGGCGGCTGGTACGTGCCGAACGGCATGCTGCTTCTGCCACCGTCGGCGTTCTTCATCATCGGTCTGATCATCTGGGCCTTCCGCACCTGGAAGCCGAACCAGGTGGAAGAGCGTGAATACAAAATTCAGCAGGTAGAGGCCCACTGATGGAAGGTCTGATCTCACTGGCCGTAAAGGCCATCTTTGTCGAAAACCTTGCGCTCAGCTTCTTCCTGGGGATGTGTACCTTCATCGCCGTGTCCAAGAAGATCTCGACCGCGCTGGGTCTGGGTATTTCGGTCATGGTCGTGCAGGCCATCACCGTACCTGCCAACAACCTGCTGCTGAACTATCTGCTCAAGCCAGGTGCGCTGGCCTGGGCCGGGTTCCCGGATGTGGACCTGACCTTCCTTGGCCTGATTTCCTATATCGGCGTGATCGCGGCGATGGTGCAGATCCTGGAGATGGTTTTGGATAAATACTTCCCACCGCTTTACAATGCGTTGGGGATCTTTCTGCCACTGATCACGGTGAACTGCGCCATCCTTGGCGGGTCGCTGTTCATGGTAGAGCGTGACTATAACTTTGCCGAGGCGGCGACATATGGCTTGTCTTCCGGTTTTGGCTGGGCGCTGGCAATCACCGCAATGGCCGGAGTCCGGGAAAAGCTGAAATATTCAGACATCCCTGATGGTCTGCAAGGTCTGGGCATTACTTTCATTACCGCAGGTCTGATGGCTATGGCCTTCATGTCCTTCTCGGGCGTGAAACTGTAAGGGGGCGTTGATGGAAACCTTTACCTTAGGCGTAGCTCTTTTCACCTTAATCGTTCTGGCATTGGTGGCCATCATCATGGCCGCACGATCCAAGCTGGTGTCGACAGGAAACGTCAACATCACGATCAACGGCGAAAAGACCATTTCCGTTCCGGCAGGTGGCAAGCTGCTACAGACGCTGGCTGCCGAGAAGCTGTTTGTTCCTTCGGCCTGCGGTGGCGGCGGCACCTGTGCGCAGTGTCGGGTGCGGGTGCATTCGGGGGGCGGGTCTATCCTGCCAACCGAAGAAAGCCATATCACGAAACGCGAAGCCTCATGTGGTGATCGCCTGTCTTGCCAGGTGGCCGTCAAGCAGGACATGGATATCGAAGTTCCGGAAGAAGTCTTCGGCGTCAAGAAATGGGAATGTACCGTTCGGTCGAACGAAAACGTAGCGACCTTCATCAAGGCGTTGACGCTGGACCTGCCCGAAGGTGAGGATGTGAACTTCCGTGCCGGTGGCTACATCCAGATCGAAGCGCCTGCACACCAGTTGAAATACACGGATTTCGACATTGAAGAGGAATATCGCGAGGATTGGGATCGCTTCAATCTGTGGCAATATGAATCGGTGGTGAGCGAACCCATCGAGCGCGCCTATTCGATGGCCAACTACCCGGACGAAAAGGGCATGATCATGCTGAACGTGCGGGTTGCTTCGCCACCTCCGGGGTCAGAAGGCATCCCGGCCGGTCAGATGTCGTCTTACATCTTCAACCTGAAGCCGGGTGACAAGGTCACGATTTCGGGCCCATTCGGCGAGTTCTTTGCCCGCGAAACTGACAAAGAGATGGTCTTCATTGGCGGCGGCGCCGGTATGGCACCAATGCGCAGCCATATCTTTGATCAGCTCAAGCGTCTTGAGAACCGCAACCGCAAGATCAGCTTCTGGTACGGTGCGCGTTCAAAGAAAGAGATGTTCTTTGTCGAAGACTTCGACAGTCTGGCTGAAGAATTCGACAATTTCGAATGGCACGTGGCCCTGTCGGATGCGCAGCCAGAGGACGATTGGAAAGGCTATACCGGCTTCATCCACAATGTTCTTTTCGAGGAATACCTCAAGAACCACCCCGCGCCTGAAGATTGCGAATACTACATGTGTGGTCCGCCAATCATGAACCAGTCGGTCATCAACATGTTGCTGGATCTGGGCGTGGACCGCGAAGACATCATGCTCGACGATTTCGGCGGGTAAGGAACAAAAAAGAACCGGCGTTGAAGACGCCGGTTCTTTCATTTGGCGATCGGCCCGCGTTATTTTCCGTAATACTCTCGATACCACGCGACGAATTGTGTGATACCGTCTTTCAGATCTGTCTGGGGACGATAGTTCGTCAGTCTTTGTAGCAGCCGATTGTCCGCCCAGGTGGCATGAACATCACCCATCTGCATCGGCATGAAGTTCTTGATCGCCTTCTGCCCCACGGCCTGTTCGATGGCTTCTATGAAATCCATCAGGCGCACTTTTTCTCCGTTGCCGATATTCACAATGCGATAGGGCGCGACGGGCGACAGGCTGTCTCCGTCTTCGATATCCTCGCGGCTGGCTGGCCGTACCGGAGGCACGTCGATCAACAATCTGATGCCGCGCGCAAGGTCTTGGACATGGGTGAAATCCCGGTACATGTCGCCGTGATTGTAAATATCTATCGGGCGGCCATCCAGGATGGCGGCGACAAATTTGAAATACGCCAGATCCGGCCGCCCCCAGGTGCCGTAGACGGTAAAGAAGCGAAACATGGTCGTCGGCAAATCCCACAGATGCGCATAGGAATGCCCCATCGCCTCATTCGCCTTTTTTGTCGCAGAATAGATGGTCAGCTGGGTATCGGCTTTTTCCGTCTCGGTGAACGGCATGTCTTCGTTGGCACCGTAAATGGAAGAGGTCGATGCCATCAAAAGATGATCCACCTTATGCTGCCGTGCAATTTCCATCACGTTGAAAGTTCCAACGACATTCGATTCAACATAGCTGCGGGGGTGTTCCAAACTGTGTCTGACACCGGCTTGAGCCGCCAGATGAACGATGACTTCCGGCTGAAATTCCTCGGCGACCTGCATCAGCCGATCAAAGTTTTCCAACCGATCCTCGGTTGCAGTGAATCCGGGTGTCTGAAGCAGAATTTGATGCCGACGCTGTTTCAGGACCACATCATAGTAATCCGTCATCCCGTCGTATCCATGCACGCGGAACCCTTCCTCTAACAGCAGTTTTGCCAGATGGAACCCGATGAACCCCGCAGAGCCCGTAATCAAAACCCGTTTCATAGAACCCTCAAAACGCCCTGCACGATCATCGCTGAACAAAAGGTTCTGCCCCTGATGCCGGGTCAAACATTTTGAACTGCGCCGAAGGTCATATCGAACATCCAGGCGTCATTGGTCAACTCTTTGCTGATTCAATCAGATGCTCATTGCCGCCAATGGGCGAGAAGGATAGGGATCAACATGTATGATTACGAACTGGATCAGACGGAGGTTCGACCGCAGGGCGGGGCGGACAATGAATGCAGTGTCTTGCGACATTGCTCCGGCCGAGAAAGTGACGGCCGTGGGCGATATTCACGGTCGTCTGGACTTGTTGCAGGCGTTGTTGCCCAGACTGGACGATCAGAGCTTGCTGGTCTTTGTCGGAGATTACATCGATCGGGGGCCATACAGCGCGCAGGTGCTGCGCCACCTGTTTCACCTGAGCGAGACGTCAAGAGGACGCGTTCAATGCCTTCTTGGAAACCACGAAGAGTTTCTGTTGCAATTCCTGGAGGCACCGGAACGCAACGCTCGGATCTGGTTTCAAAATGGGGGTGTGCAAACGTTGGCGTCTTTCGGGCTGAAACCGCCCGGGGATATCGACAACAACCAGCAGGTTCGAAAACTGGCGGATGATCTTCGCCTTAAGATGGGGGAAAGCCTGATCAACTGGCTTGCCGACCGGCCTTTGACCTGGACCACCGGCAACGTCACTTTCGTTCATGCGGCGCTGGACCCCCGACATCCGATTGAGACCCAGGATCGCCAGATTTGCCTTTGGGGGCATCCCATGTTTCCCAGGTTGGCCCGCAACGATGGCCAATGGGTGGTGCATGGCCACATCATCGTGGACCTGCCCCGGGTCAGGAACCGGGTGGTTTCGATTGACACGGGCGCTTTCGCTTCGGGTCGATTGACAGCCGCCGAGATCAACGCCGGAAGTATTCAATTCACCTCGACCGGATGAATAGTGGGCCTTTAACCGACGATCATTTGCTTCATGCGAAGCGCTTCATATTCCAGCTCTTTGAGACGGAAGTGGACAACGTCTCCGATCGTGATGACGCCGCACAAATTGCCGTCGCGCAGCACTGGCATGTGGCGAAAACGGCCTTCGGTCATTGTTTTCAGGACTTCATTCAGCAGGTCATCCGGTGTGCAGGTCTTAACATCCCTGGTCATGAGGTCTTCGACCGATTGCGGAAGGGTCTGGCCGGGTGTATCTGCCATTCGCCGAACGATGTCGCGTTCTGACAAGATCCCCTGCAATGCCCCGTTCTGATCCGTCACGAGAACAGCACCGATCCGCTTTTCCTTCAGCGTGTTGACCACAGAATGGATGGTGTCATTTGGCCGCACCGAAAACACCGCGTCCCCTTTACCTTCAAGCAGCCTGGCCACGGTTGTCTGCGAATGTGACAGGTTCGATTCCGCAGACTGGCTGTACGTCGTCTTGTCAGCCTTGTCGCCACGCGAAGGCGACTGGTAAGAGGTTGGAGCCATGGGCAATCTCCTTGTGGTTCTTGCAAAGTCTTTCCCTTTTACCTTAGCGCAGCTAAACGACCTGTATAGGGTGCAATTGCGCCGATCGGCAAAAACGCAGGCCCGGAAAGGACGTTCAAGCCATTGAGTGAACTCTATCTTACTCCACCCATAGCGGCATTGATCTTCTTTGCCGTTGTTGTATGCGGCCACAATTTCCGCATGGCGTGGAAGCAGCAGCCACCGGGTTGGCAAAAACGTGCGTGGTTGTTCGGCGTTCCGGCGGGGGTCGGCCTTTTGGTACTGGGTTTCCTGCCGCTGAAGATGTGATCGCAGTTTGACTCTGGCGGGGGCCACTGGCATATGCCGGGCACAGAATTTCCCGGAGATCGACCGATGCGTCTTATGCCTTTACTGGCCGTTGCCACCCTTCTTTCCGGCTGTTTGTTCGACAAGGAACCCGAGGTGGTTCGTCTGTCGGGCGAAACGATGGGCACGACCTTCAACATAACCGCGATCGGCGAAGATCTTGATGAGGTCGCATTGGCCGCAGCTGTCGAAGAGACGCTGGCCAAGGTGAACGCCAAGATGTCCAACTGGGATCCAAAATCCGAGGTTTCCGTTTTTTCGGCGTCAACCAGCACAGCCCCCGTTCCGGTCTCGGACGAACTCGCGCTGGTCCTTTCGGCAGCCAATGACGTGCACGAAAAAACCGGTGGGACCTTTGACGTAACTCTGGGCCCGCTGATCGAACTTTGGGGCTTTGGCCCGCGCAAGCCCGAGGATCCGGTGCCATCGGATGCCGAAATCGAGGCCGCGTTAAGCGGCGTTGGGCAAGCCCGTTTGCTGACGCTCGATACCGAAGCCGGCACGCTGTCGAAGGCTGATCCGCAGGTGGGCATCAACCTGTCGGCGATTGCGAAGGGATATGGCATCGATGCGGTTGCCGGCGCATTGCAGGATGCCGGTATCGACGATTACCTTGTCGAGATCGGCGGTGATCTTGTCGCCAAAGGCAAGAATGAGCAGGGCGAAGCCTGGCGCATTGGCATCGAAAAACCTGAAACGGGCGCTCAGAGCATTCAATTGATCGTTTCCCTGGATGATCGTGGCATGGCCAGCTCGGGCGATTACAAGAATTTCTTCGAACAGGATGGTGTGCGTTATTCGCATATTATCGATCCGACCACGGGACGTCCGATCACACATCGCACGACCTCTGTCACGGTTCTGGCGGAAAACGCAATGTTGGCAGATGCCTGGGCAACGGCCATGCTGGCTTTGGGTCAGAAGAAGGGAATGGACATTGCGGAAAAGCATAAACTTGCCGTGTACTTCATTTCGCGGGATGTGACAGGCGGCGAAGATGCCTATATTACGTCGCACAGCACCGCGTTCAAAGACGCTTTGGGAACAAACTGACAGGCAGGAACCGAGATGAGCACTTTTATTCTGGCCTTTATTCTTTTGGCGCTTGTCATGGTCGGCATGTCATTGGGTGTCATGCTGATGGGCAAGACCATCAAAGGCAGCTGCGGCGGCCTGAACGCGATCTCGGGCGCTGATAAATGCGTTGTGTGTCAAAAGGATGTCGATCCGGACAGCCCGCTGCGCGATCAATTGCAGTGCAAACGTGCCAGGAAGATGCTGGAACAGTTGGAACATCAGGTCTGAAGCAAGTTTTGCTTCGCTCTGCGGATGGAAGTGGCTAACTAGGTCCCATTGACTTTCGGGGAGGCACCGCGTTGGCCAAGGCAAAGAATATCCTGTTCATCATGTTCGACCAGCTGCGCTGGGATTATCTGAGTTGTTACGGGCACCCACATCTGCATACTCCGAATATCGATCGTCTGGCCGCGCGCGGTGTCCGCTTTGACCGGGCCTATATCCAGTCACCGATATGCGGCAGTTCCCGCATGTCGACCTATACCGGGCGCTATGTGCATTCCCATGGGGCCTCATGGAACAACATTCCCCTCAAAGTGGGTGAGATCACGTTGGGCGACCACCTGCGCAAAGCGGGAATGGATTGCTGGCTGGTCGGCAAGACCCATATGGCCGCCGATGCCGAGGGGATGGCCCGTCTTGGGTTGGAGCCTGACAGCATCATCGGGGCCCGCGTCGCGGAATGCGGGTTTGACGTGTTCGAACGCGATGACGGGTTGCGCGCAGAGGGTCCGGACGGGTTCTATGACCCGGACGGGGCAAAGAAATACAACCATTACCTTGCAGACAAGGGATACGAGAGCGACAATCCGTGGCATGATTTTGCCAATTCCGGTCTGGATGCCGATGGCAATGTGCTGTCGGGGTGGTTCCTGAAGAATTCATCCGAACCTGCAAATATCGCGGAAGAGGACAGTGAAACACCATATCTGACCACCCGTGGAATCGAGTTCATGGACAGCCATGACGGTCCGTGGTGCTGTCACCTCAGCTACATCAAGCCTCACTGGCCTTACATCGTGCCGGAACCTTACGCTTCGATGTACGGGCCCGAACATGTTGTGCCCGTGGTTCGTTCGGAAGCTGAGCGAAAGAAAGCCCACCCCGTCCTGAAGGCCTTCATGGACACGAAGGTCGGGCAGGCATTTTCACGAAAGGATGTTCGCGAGGCGGTGATCCCGGCTTATATGGGGCTGATCAAACAAGCGGATGACCAGATGGGTCGTCTGTTCGACTGGATGGAGAAAACCGGGAGGATGGACGACACGATGATCGTGCTGACCTCGGATCACGGTGATTTTCTGGGCGACCACTGGATGGGTGAAAAGACATTCTTCCACGATGCCTCCACCAAAATGCCGCTGATCATCTATGACCCGTCACCCGAAGCGGACGTCACGCGCGGCACCACCTGCGACGCGCTGGTCGAGTCGATCGATCTGGCGCCGACGTTTCTGGAACTGGCAGGCGGCGAAAAGGCCGGGCATATTCTCGAGGGGCATTCTCTGCTGCCGATCCTGCATGGTCAGTCCGACAAGACGCCCCGAAAGATCGTGATCTGCGAGTATGACTATTCCGCGTCCCCCATCGCGCAGCGACTGAATGCATCGGTTCGCGATGCGGTGATGTTCATGGTCGCGAATGAAAAGTGGAAGCTCATCCATTGCGAGGGCGGGTACAGGCCAATCCTGTTCGATCTGGAAAACGACCCCGATGAACTGGTGGATCTGGGTGACAGCGCGGATCATTCGGATGTCATCGCGCAGATGTACGATCACCTGTTTGCCTGGGCGCGGCGCCCGTCACAGCGCACCACCCGATCCGAACAGCAGTTGATCGATATGCGGACCCGAAGCGGGGGCACGGGCATCATGATCGGTATCTACGACGAAAACGACACGCCGCTGGAGCTGACGGTCAAGTATCGCAACCGCAAGGCGAAGCCATACACGCGTTACCTCAAAGACTAGTCTCGTCCGCGTTTTCACCGATAGAACCACGATGGCTTCGCGTCAAAGAATGCAGGGGATCATTGTCTCCCAGCGATGGACCGAAGCCGCCAGGCCTTTTGATTAATTCTGCGCAAATTGCCGCAAAGATGGTTCACCCCTTGCCGGCCAGACGCTAGAAGAAGACCCAAGAGCAGTAATCGGAGAATATCAATGCCAACCCCCAAACCCGTTGTTCTGTGCATTCTTGATGGGTGGGGCGTGTCAGACGACACTCAGGCGAACGCGCCCTATCTGGCGAACACGCCGACCTTTGACGCGATCATGGCCAAATGCCCGCACGCCACGCTGACAACGCATGGCCCGGACGTCGGTCTGCCCAGCGGGCAGATGGGTAATTCCGAAGTCGGTCATACAAATATAGGTGCGGGCCGCGTTGTGGCCATGGATCTGGGGCAGATCGACCTGGCCATCGAAGACGGTTCGTTCTTTGGCAATGAGGCATTGCAGGCATTCATTTCCAAGGTCAAATCCTCAGGGGGGACGGCTCATCTCATGGGGTTGGTCTCGGATGGTGGTGTCCACGGGCACCTGAACCACATCATCGCGGCAACCAAGGCCATTACGGATGCCGGTGTTCCGGTCGCCCTTCATGCCGTCACGGACGGGCGCGACGTGGCCCCCAAATCTGCGCTGACCTATTTTTCCCAGCTGGAAGAACGGCTGCCCGAGGGGGCCCGTGTTGTCACGGTAAGCGGTCGCTATTTCGCCATGGATCGCGACAATCGCTGGGAACGGATCGCAGAAGCTTATGACGCGATGATCAACGGCAAGGGCAGGGCGGCCAGCACCGCACATGGCGCCGTGGACCATGCCTACAACCAGTCTGAGTCTGACGAATTCATCACGCCGACCGTGTTGCAAGGTTACAAGGGCGTCAGCGACGGCGATGGCTTTTTCTGTCTTAATTTCCGCGCAGATCGTGCTCGCGAAATCCTGCGCGCGATTGGTGAACCGGGCTTTGCCGAGTTCGAAACCGGGCCGCGGCCGAAACTGTCGGCGCTGCTGGGTATGGTAGAGTATTCCGACGGTCACAACGCATATATGACCGCGGTTTTTCCGAAACGGGCGATTGTGAACACACTCGGGGAATGGGTCGCTAAGCAGGGGTTGCGTCAGTTCCGGCTGGCTGAAACCGAAAAATACCCCCATGTCACTTTTTTCCTGAACGGGGGCAAGGAGACCCCTGAACAGGGTGAAGATCGCTATATGCCCAAATCACCCAAGGTTGCGACCTATGATTTGCTACCCGAGATGTCCTCGGCCGAGGTCACAGCCAAATTTGTCGAGGCGATCGAACAAGGTTACGACCTGATCGTAACCAATTACGCCAACCCTGATATGGTCGGGCATACCGGCGACCTACAAGCTGCGATCAAGGCATGCGAGGCCGTTGATGCGGGGTTGGCTCAGGTCGTTGCCGCCTTGGAAAAAGCAGGCGGAGCAATGATCCTCACCGCCGATCACGGTAACTGTGAAGTGATGGTTGATCCGGAAACCGGCGGTCCGCATACGGCGCACACGCTGAACCCGGTGCCCATAGCTTTGGTCGGAGGGCCAGAGGGCGCGCAGGTGCGTCAGGGGCGGTTATCTGATCTGGCACCAACCCTGCTTGATCTGATGAACCTGCCCAAACCGCCGGAAATGACCGGAGAAAGCCTGCTGTCATGCGGCTGACCGCCCTAGCGATTGTGCTGCTTTCCGCTTGTCAGGCCTTTGCCCAGACCGACTCTTCTCGGGCAGCATTGGATGCGGCAAGGATGCTGGAACAGGCGTCGATCTCTTTGAGCGAAGCAGAAGGCGCACGGGATCGGGTGCGGGCGCTGACCGAAACGATACAAGCCTATGAGGCCGGGCTGAGCGCGATGCGCACTGGTCTGCGCAAGGCTGCAACACGCGAAGCGCAACTGAGCGCACAACTGAGGGCGCGTGAAAAGGACGTCAGGCAGTTGCTTGGCGTATTGCAAACCATCGAAACGACCGCACCGCCAGTGCTGATGTTGCACCCGTCAGGCCCATTGGGCGCGGCGCGGGCCGGAATGATGCTGTCTGAGGTCACGCCTGGTCTCAATGCAAAAGCGCAAGCGCTGGCACAGGACCTGCAAGAGGTTCAGACCTTGCGTCTGCTGCAACAAAGCGCCTCGGAAACTTTGACCGAAGGGCTGCGCGGTGTGCAGGACGCCCGCACGCGGTTGAGCGAAGCGATTGCCGACCGCACTGATTTACCGCGTCGGTTTGTCGAAGACCCGGTGCGCACGGCCATTCTGATATCTTCAACCGAGACTCTGGATGGCTTTGCAAGCGGTCTGTCAGAGATTTCAGAGGGCGAGATCATTGAAACCGACGCAAGCATCCTGGATCAGAAGGGAAAGATTCCCTTGCCGGTACAGGGCGTCTTGCTGCACAAGGCCGGAGAGCCGGACGCCGCAGGGGTCGCCCGCGCTGGTCTGGTCATCGGCACCCGTTCCCGTGCGCTTGTAACATCCCCCACTGCGGCCACGATCCGCTATCGCGGGCCATTGCTGGATTTGGGAAACCTGGTCATTCTGGAACCGCAACCGGGGCTGTTGTTCGTGTTTTCGGGCTTGCAAGAGGTCTATGGTCAACCCGGGCAGGTGATCCCCAAAGGCACTCCGGTCGGCCTGATGCCGGGTGAAACGCCGGAAATCGGCGCAATATTGTCAACAAGCGGTGATGGCACTGGAACTGATCGTCCAGAAACGCTCTATATAGAGGTAAGAGAAGATAACACCCCGGTGGACCCGGAAACTTGGTTTCGGACCGACAAGGATGGATAAACGAGTATGAAGAAATTTGTGATGGCCGGTTTGGCCGGAACTGTGGCAGGCATTCTTGCGACAACGCAGATTGCAGGTCCCCTGCTGGCGCAGGAGGCTGTGAACAAGGCCAGCGTCTATGAACAGCTTGATCTGTTCGGTGACATTTTCGAACGCATCCGTGCGCAATATGTCGAAGAGGTCGAGCCAGAAGAACTTATCGAGGCGGCAATCGATGGTATGCTGACCTCTCTTGATCCGCATTCCAGTTATCTTTCGCCTGATGATGCCGAACAGATGCGCGTGCAGACCCGGGGCGAGTTCGGTGGATTGGGTATTGAGGTGACGCAGGAAGACGGTTTTGTCAAAGTCGTATCACCCATCGACGACACACCGGCTGACGAGGCCGGGATCGAAGCCGGAGATTTCATCACACATGTGGATGGCGAAAGCATTCTGGGCCTGACACTGGACAAGGCGGTGGATCTGATGCGGGGTCCGGTGGGCTCCGAGATCGTTATTACCGTCGTGCGCGAAGGCGAACCTGATCCCTTTGATGTCACCATTATCCGTGACACGATCAAGCTGACCGCCGTTCGCGCCCGCACCGAAGGCACAAGTGTCGTCCTGCGGGTAACGACCTTCAATGATCAGACCTTCCCCAACTTGCAGGAAGGGTTGAAGGAACAGATCGAAGAAGCCGGTGGCATCGACAAGGTCAATGGTGTCGTACTGGACCTGCGCAACAACCCGGGCGGTCTGTTGACACAGGCCATCAAAGTTTCGGATGCGTTCCTGAACGAAGGGGAAATCGTCTCGACCCGTGGACGGGACCCGGAAGAGGGTGAGCGTTTCAACGCCACCCCCGGCGATCTGGCAGAAGGCAAACCCATTGTCGTGTTGATCAATGGCGGTTCGGCCTCGGCATCTGAAATCGTCGCGGGCGCGTTACAGGATCATCGCCGGGCCATCGTGGTCGGCACCAAAAGCTTCGGCAAGGGGTCGGTTCAGACGGTGATGCCGCTGCGGGGTGATGGTGCGATGCGTCTGACCACGTCCCGGTACTACACCCCATCGGGGCGGTCGATTCAGGCTCTGGGTGTCAGCCCTGACATCATCGTGGAACAACCCCGCCCGGCGCCAGAACCGGAAGAGGAAGAAACCAACGCCCGTTCGCGCTCCGAGGCCGACCTGCGCGGTAGCCTCAACAATGACAGCCTGAGCCAAGACGAGATCCGCCAGATCGAAGAAGATCGCGCCAAGGCCCAGGCAACGGCAGAGCTGAGGGAAGAGGATTACCAGCTGGCCTATGCCATCGATATCCTGAAGGGTCTGTCGGCCTTCAACCCCAACGGGCCATCGCAGTAAAACGGTAAGGGCTGCGCATGTCGCGGCCCTTACTGACCGGCTTCAGCTTTCGATCCGGTGCAGTTTCTTTTCGTCGAGAAGCAGCGCCAGAACGAGACCGACCGAGACGGACAAGGCCGAAAAGACGAAAGCCATACTCATTCCGCTGTCAAAGGCCGCCGACAATGCTCGTTGAACCGTCTCTGCCTCACCGGATGACAACCGGCTGATTACCGCGTGGGCGGACGGCGTATCAAGTGTTCCGCCGTTGATCGCCCGAAGCTCAGCTTCGGTCAACTTTATGCCCGACGCGGCCACACTCTGGCGAAGCTCAGACAGGCTGACGACGTACATGATGGCCGTGGCACAGGCGACAGAGATTGCGCCATAAACCAGGTGGGTCATGAAGCTCAGGCCGCCAACCAGACCAGCCCGTTCCGGCTTCACGGCACACATTGCAGCAGTGCCGGACGGCCCAACCGTCAAAGTTGCGCCCAGTCCGATCATCGCCATACCGGGCAGGATACGAAAGTACCCCAGATCACTGGGCAGCACGGCAATGGTCGCAGCGCCGATCGTTGCGATCAGATATCCCCAAAGCAGTAACCTTTTAGGGCCGAAATCATTGTAAAGCGTGCCCGAAACAACTGATCCCACGGCAAGCAACACGGTCAGCGGCGCCAACCCAAGTGCCGATTCAAACGTCGACCAACCCAGCACCTTTTGCATGTATTGGGGAAAATACAGCAGCCCCACAAATGCCGCGGACACGTTGAACATGTTCAGGCCAAGGGTGATGCGAAACTCGCGGTTTTGCATCATCTGCGGCAAAAGCAGTGGCTCTGTCACGCGTTTTTCGACTTTGGGGAACAGAATGAAAAGCGCAGCGCTGGTGAAAAACAGCATCAGCAACGGAATGGACGTCCACCCCCAGTCCGCGCCCACATCCAAACCGTAAAGCAGCAACAAAACGGCAAAGGACAACACACCCATTCCGGCGAGGTCGAGGTGTTCATCCGGTTTGTGCTGTGTTTCGCGCTCCATCAAGATCAGCGCGGTGGCCATCGAAATGCAGGAAAAGACCACATTGGCAAGGAAGAAGTAGCGCCACTCTCCCAAGTTCACGGCCAATCCGCTGATCATCGGACCAAACACGTTGCCGGTGGTCACACCCGCCAGAATCAGCCCCATCACCAAGGCTCGATGTTCTGGTTTTGATACTTTGGTGGCCCCGAAGGCCAGCGTGCAGGGCCACACACAACCCGCGCCGATGCCTTGCAGCGCACGCGCAATGACAAGAAAATCAAGACTGGGCGAAACAAAGCACATGACCGAGGAAAACAGAAAGATTGACAGGCCAAAAAGCATCATTCTGCGGTGGCCGTACATGTCGCCAAGCCGCCCGCCTGCGACCATGGTCATGGCGAAAAACAAGGCATAGATGTTCAGAACCCATTGGGTGCTGGTGATATCGGCGTCAAAGCTGCTTTCGATCGCAGGCACCAGCATCAGGGCGCCGGTAAAATCAATACCGATACCAAATCCGGTAACCATCAAAGCGATGACTTTGACTATGCTGCTGCGATCCATGATTAGGCGCGATCCGTTCTGGAGACGCCAATAATGCACGAATTTTGCAAGATTGACAGGAAAACCAGCCGGAACGGATCAGGGGTCGTCTCGGCAGATCCGACGGAAAGCGCGTTTCAGCATATCCAGTTCAGCCCGCAGCAAATCAATTTCGGCCCTGAGGTCATCTGCGGCTGGCTCACCCGCAATCACCGTGAAGCTTCCCAGTTTCTCGGTCGTGGCTGCATCTGCAACGACGAAAGTGTGAACGCCTTCGGACAGGGCGGCAACAGGCACCTGTATGCGCAAGTCCCATCCATCTTTTGCGGGCGACAGGTCAACATCGTTCAGGGTTTCGCCCTGATAGCTTACCTCGGGGTTAGGCGGATTGCTGGCTTGAATGTGGCCTTGCCAGATTCCGTTTTCGAACCGGATGAAGGTTAGCTTGGTCTGCGTCATGACTGATCTTCTCACAAATCGGCGCGATGAAAACGGCAAAACGTAAGATCCCGCACCACCATGCGATTCATCTCGGGCGTATCAAAAATCAGATCCAGCCAGATTTTTTCGATCCTGCGCTCATTCAGGGGGAGGTGCGCCAGATCAAAATCCACGGCTTTTGATACTTCGCCGGGATCAAGGATTCGCAACACCTGTTCCATATTGGGTCCGTGCTGAATGTTGAGGCGTGCGAACACGCCCAATGGCTTTTCACACTCGATCAGGGTTTCCACCCTCACCAGGTGCTCGCGCGTCAGGTGAATTGCAGCGTCCTCAGGCAATTCGACCGAAACGGACAGAAAGGACCCCCCAAAGCTGAAAACCTCGACCACGAGACTGAACGGAGCCAGATCTCTGTCCCCTTTGTTCCGGACTTGCCGCACGGCGATTTCAGAAAACGGGCAATCGTGGAACAGGCTGACCTGACTGTCCAGAACGGTCTTTCGCGGGGCCGAAGCCACACCTGGTTGCGTCAGGGGTCCACACCATAGGTCGGGGCGGCAGCTCCAGTCCGTTCCGACGGGTTTGGGAAACTGCGTGGACCCTATCGATGGCCGGATCAGGCGGCTGTCTGCCTGCTGAATCAAATGGTCAAGATGCCTGCGCAAACCGCGGGCCTGATCCCGTTGCAAACGCAAATCCGCCTGGCTGGCATACGGCGCCTGATGCGCGGCCCGACGCCAGCGCCCCAGAATCTTGCGATGAAAATAGCGATCCAGAATCCTGCCCATGGCCACGTCGTCCGATAATGTTCGGCCTTAGTCAAGGACAACGGCATGAACAAAACCGCAATAACGGAATTGCTATCGAAGCCCCCGTGTTTTCCTGTTGGGGTCCGTCCACAATTTGGTTAGGCGCAACATGCTGAAACTGACCCGGTCTATTCTTGCAATGTACCGGGTCAGTGCTTACCGTTTGGCTCCTGCAAAGTGGGTTATCCCAAGAACAGCCACACAACAGTTTAGCGCATGACAAGGCCAGGTTATGGAGTCCACTTTATTTGCCTTCATTTGGAAATATTCGAAGAAACAGCAACTTGTTCTTCTTCTGCTGACGGTCCTGTCGTTCCCGTTTCTTTACGCTTCGCTGGAATTGCCCAAACAAATCATCAACGACGCAATCGGCGCGCCGGGTGACACGGTAACCATCTGGAACTTCACCGTGACGCAGGTTCAGTATCTGATGATACTGTGCGTTGCATTCCTGGCGACGGTGATCGTGAGCGGTGTCATGAAGATGCGCATCAACACGATGAAGGGCGTCCTTGCCGAGCGCATGCTGCGTCGCCTGCGCTATACGTTGATCCAACGGTCGATGCGGTTCCCGAAACCCTATTTTGCGACCACCAGCCAGGGTGAGCTGGTATCGATGATCACGTCCGAGGCCGAACCGATGGGTGGCCTGATGGGGGATGCCATCGCGCAGCCGGTTTTCCAGTTCGGCCAGATGATGACGATCGTCACCTTCCTGTTCATGCAAAGCGTTTGGTTCGGGCTTGCCAGTATCGCGCTGATCCCGCTTCAGGCCTGGCTGATCCCCAAGCTTCAGCGGCAAATCAACCTTCTGAACAAGGACCGCATTCAGGAAGTTCGACGTCTGAGCTCGGAAATCGGCGAAACTGCGGCGGGTATCAGCGATCTGCGGACCAACGGAGGGTGGCGCTATCGTCTGGCGCAATTCAGCCATCGGCTGGGGAACCTGTTCGAGATCCGCTTCAAGATCTACAACAAAAAATTCTTCATGAAGTTCCTCAACAACCTGATAACTCAGATGACACCTTTCCTGTTTTATTCAGTGGGTGGATATCTGGCGATTACCGGTGAGGTGACCGTCGGTGCGCTGGTAGCCGCGTTGGGCGCCTACAAGGATCTGAGCGGCCCATGGAAGGATCTGCTGACCTATTACAACCAGGTGCAGGACATGTCTTTGCGGTGGGAAATCGTCACCGAGAGATTTGCGCCTGACAACATGATACCGGAAAAGCTGTTCGAGGGAGAACCTGAATCCATCCCGCGTCTGACTGGCGACATCGAGCTGCGAAATGTGACGGTTCGCGACAGCGATGGGAAAACCGTTCTCGAAGATATTGATCTGACCATTCCGCGTGGCGCGCGCGTCGCAATTCAGTCTGGACAGGCGTCGGAACGCAGCGCGTTGGGACAGGTTCTGACACGCGAGGTGTTGCCGGCTCAGGGTGAGGTGATCATAGCGGGGCATGATCTGCCGGGTCTGCATCAGGCCGTCATCGCGGCCCGGATCGGCTATGCCTATTCGCGCCCTTACCTGTTTGACGGAACGTTGGGCGACAACCTCATGATGCCTTTGCGCACGCATCCGCGACATGAAGCAGATACGCTCAGGGCCCCGACGCGGTGGCAGATCGAAGCTGTCCGTGCAGGCAACTCACCGGATTCTCTGGGCGATGAATGGATTGACCCGGGTCTTGCCGGTCTTGACGATATCGACGACATACGTGACTGGTGGTTTCAGCTGGTCGAAGCGATGGGCATCGACGAGTTCATGTTCCGCCGCACATTGCGTACGCGGTTCGACCCGGAAGTTCACCCGGTTCTGGCACAGGAAGTTGTAAATTTACGAGGGACCATCGCCAAGCGCCTGGCTGAAAAGGGGCTTGATCGCTATGTGTACCGGTTTGACCCCGATCGCTTTAACCCAGCAGTTCCACTGGGCGGCAACCTGTTGTTCGCGGCACCATCCAGGGACATCTCTCCGGATATTTTGGCGGGTGACGAACGGTTCGTTCAGATGCTCAGCGCCCATGATCTGGTGGACGACGTGATCAGTATCTCTCAGGCCGTCATGGACACGCTCAGCAAGACCTTCGGGCGGGACGGGGCGGATCACCCGCTGTTCCTGAAGCTTGGCATGTCCAAGGACATGTATCACAAATTGCTGGATATCGAAGAACGGCGCAAAGCCAAAGGTGACGTGGCGGTGAGCGACCAAGAGCGCGCATTGCTATTGACGGTGCCGTTCCTGTTGACGGCCGAGCAGATCGGCCCGAACTTTCCGGAAGAATACAAGGAAAAGATTCTTGCCATCCGAAAAAGCCAGGCCAAGCGGCTGCTGGACGCGATGGGCGGCATGTTTATGTCAGTTGCGCCGGACATCTATGTGCCGCGCCTGACTGTGATGGAAAACGCGATCTACGGTCGGGTGTCGTTGATGGCCGGTGCACACGCGGACGAAATAGAAGACGTTGTGGCCGAAGCCATGAACGAAGCCGGCCTGCGGCGCCGTGCAGCTGCCATCATCTACGACCTGCCAACAGGCCTGGGCGGGAACAATCTGCCGACCGTCTTTCAGGAGCGTGCCGCATTCTCACGCGCGGGTATCAAACGGCCTGACGTCCTGATTCTGGACAGGGCCCTGGCAAGTCACGATTCCGAAAGCCGGCTGCGCACCCGCCTGAAATTACGGGAATTGTTGCCGGATTCCATTATGATCTTTATGGAAGATCACTTTGCACACCCCGAAGCGTATGATCTGTTTGTGGCAATCAAGGATGGCCGTATCGATGGTGTGTCACGATCCAAAACCACGCCAGAAGACAGCACGTCGGACGATCTGAGCCGCAAGCTTGAGATCATTTCGGCGACCGAGTTGTTTTCCGGAGTAGATGGCCGCAACCAGCGGCTGCTGGCTTTCTCAGCGCAATGGTACGAAGCAGCAGCGGGGCAAGTCATCTTCTCGCGTGGTCAAGCGCCTGACGCGGCGTATCTGTGCGTCTCAGGGCAGGCCAGGCTGGACTGGCCCACGGATGATGGACAAAAACGCCCGATTTCGATCATCGAGCCCGGGCGACTGATCGGTGATCTTTCGATCATAACAGGAGAGCCCAGACAACTGGACCTGGTCGCCACCGAAGATTGCTGTTTCCTGCGTATCGGCGCCGAGGAACTGCGTGCCGTGGTTGAAAGCGACGCTTCGGTTGCAACGCAATTGCTACAGACTGTTGCGGGGTATCTGACTACGTTGTCCACAAGAATCAATGCGGCGCAGAACCCCGAGGAACTGCTCCCGACCATTACGGATCAGGCGATTCAGGAAAGCACGGGTGAAAATGCCTAAAGCATATTCCGCTCATGACCATCTGGTCGAAACCGCACGCGGCAAACCGGAAATCTGGCGCCTGTTGCTGGGGCTTTTGCTGGTTGCCGTGCTGGTCAGCGTTCTGAACATGGTGTTTTTTACCGTGGTTGCCGGGATGGGCCCGGAAAGCTGGGCGCAGACGCTTCTGATGGGCGGTTCACCCCTCGCGCTGCTGTTGCTGTTGGCCAGTTTCGGTTTCATCATTCTGGGCGTGGCCGTCGCCGCGCGGCAGGTTCAGTACAGGTCTTTGGTGTCCATCGTGGGCGGGTACCGATTGGCTGCGGGCCAATTCCTTAAAGTGTTGAAAGCACTGCTTGTTTTGGGCGTTGTCGGGTTCCTGCTGCCGCCCTACGGCTTTGGCGGATCCCTGTCGCAGAACCTGTCATTGTCAACCTGGCTTCTTCTGTTGCCGGTTTCGGCCCTGGTTGTTCTGGTGCAGACCAGCGCCGAAGAGCTGTTGTTCAGAGGGTATATTCAGCAAACCCTGGCAGCCAGATTCCAATCGCCTGTTATCTGGATGGGGGTACCATCCATCCTGTTTGCAGTTGGACATTACACGCCGGACATGGCTGGCGACAACGCGTTGCTGATTGCGCTATGGGCTTGCGTTTTCGGTCTGCTGACGTCAGACCTGACGGCACGGGCCGGAACACTGGGGCCAGCTATTGCCTTGCATTTTTTCAACAACATCATTGCGTTGCTGTTCATCTCGTTGCCTGACAACCTGAACGGACTGGCGCTGTTCACCCTTCCGTTTGATGCATCTGACGCTGAACAGCTTCGTCCCTGGCTTCTGGTGGATCTTGCCGTGATGTTCGTTTGCTGGCTGGCAGCGCGACTTGCGCTCAGGCGTTGATTGCAATTCCTTCCGTGGCGTCCTATTTGACGTCAACACCGCACAAGCCAAGGTTCCGACATGAACTGGATCACAAACTACGTCCGCCCCCGGATCAACTCGATCTTCTCACGCCGCGAAGTGCCTGAAAACCTCTGGCACAAATGCGACGAATGCGGAACGATGCTGTTCCATCGCGAGCTGGCGGAAAACCAGAATGTCTGCACACAGTGCGACCACCACATGGCGATCACACCGCGTGAGCGGTTCGAGCACTTGTTTGACGGCGGCATCTTTACCGAACTTGAGGTGCCCGCGCCAAAAGACGACCCGTTGCAATTCCGCGATCAGAAGAAATACCCCGACCGCATGAAGGCAGCGCAGAAGAAGACAGGCGAAAAGGAAGCCATGCTGGTCGCCTTGGGTGAAATTGGCCGCACCCCCATTGTGGCCGCCGCACAGGACTTTTCGTTCATGGGCGGATCGATGGGGATGTATGTCGGCAACGCGATCATCGCCGCCGCGCAGGAAGCGGTAAAACTCAAACGGCCGCTGATCCTTTTCTCGGCAGCCGGTGGCGCCCGTATGCAGGAAGGTATCCTCAGCCTGATGCAGATGCCGCGCACCACTGTGGCAGTCGAGATGCTGAAAGAAGCCAACCTGCCATATATCGTGGTACTGACTCATCCGACAACCGGTGGCGTTACTGCGTCTTATGCGATGCTGGGCGATGTCCATATCTCGGAACCCAACGCGCTGATCTGCTTTGCCGGGCCTCGCGTGATCGAGCAGACGATCCGCGAAAAACTGCCCGAAGGCTTTCAACGCGCCGAATACCTGCTGGATCACGGGATGCTTGACCGTGTCACCAGACGTACCGAAATGCGCGATGAACTGATTACCATCACGCGGATGCTGATGAATTTGCCACCGGCGATCATGGGCGATCTGCCTGCACCGGAACCAACCGACGCAATCGAGGCCCCCGCTGAAGAGACAGATAAGAAATGACGGCCAGGACGTCCGACGCCATCCTCGACCGGATGATGGCGCTGCACCCCAAGATCATTGATCTGACCTTGGACCGTGTCTGGCGTTTGCTGGCGGCATTGGACAATCCGCAGCTGAAATTGCCGCCGGTCATTCATATCGCCGGGACCAACGGCAAGGGCTCGACTCAGGCGATGATCAGAGCGGGGCTGGAAGGGGCAGGGCGCTCTGTACACGCCTATACCTCGCCGCACTTGGCCCGTTTTCATGAACGTATTCGATTGGCCGGAGAGCTGATCTCGGAGCCAGAGCTGACGGCGGTTCTGGATGAATGCTACGCTGCCAATGGCGGCGAAAACATCACTTATTTCGAGATCACCACATGCGCCGCCCTGTTGGCCTTTGCCCGCGCCAAGGCAGATTTCACATTGCTCGAGGTCGGGCTGGGCGGGCGTCTGGACGCCACAAACGTGATCGAAAACCCGGCCGTCACGGTTATTACCCCTGTATCCATCGACCATGAACAGTTCCTGGGTGATACTTTGGGCAAGATCGCGGCGGAAAAGGCGGGCATCATCAAGCCCGGCGTTCCGTGCATTGTCGGCCCACAACAGGACGAAGCGCTTGAGGTCATCGAATACACGGCCGCCCGATTGGGTGCGCCTTTGTTGGTTCATGGTCAGCACTGGCACGTGCAGGAAGAAAACAGGCGTCTGATCTATCAGGACGAAACCGGTTTGCGGGATGTGCCCCTGCCCAACCTCCTGGGCGCACATCAGGTTCAGAATGCTGGCGCAGCGTTGGCAGTTTTGCGCCATCTGAACATGGGCGACGACGCATACGAAGCTGCCGTGACAAAGGCCGAATGGCCGGCGCGAATGCAGCGTCTGAAATCCGGCCCGCTTGTCGATCAGGCCCCGCAGGCCGAAATTTGGCTGGATGGTGGTCACAACGCAGCCGCCGGAATCGCGTTGGCGGACGTGCTGACGAGACTACCGCAAAAACCCACGCACATGATCTGCGGCATGCTCAACACCAAGGATGTGACAGGGTATCTTGCACCTCTGGCAGAGAAGGCGACAAGTCTGACAGCCGTGTCCATTCCAGGCGAGGCGGCGACGCTCAGCGCGGAAGAAACCGCTGCGGCTGCGGCCAGGGTCAACCTTCCTGCATCCACCGCTGACAGCGTAGCGGACGCATTGAAAGTGATCACGGACAACGACCCGCAGGCGCGTGTTCTGATCTGCGGCTCGCTCTATCTGGCCGGAAAAATTCTGCAAGAAAACGCGTAGACGCGTTCCAGCCTCATGACCTGGCTGACACAGTCTTGGGCGGATCAGCGCCCTTGTCGCCCCCAATCCTGATCCTGCATTTCCCGAAGGCGCGATGCAGTGCGTTCAAATTCGAAGGTTCCTTCGCCTTCGACATACAGCATCTCGGGTTCGGCCGCAGCCGAACAGATCAAACGCACCCTGGCTTCGTAAAGCGCATCAATCAGGGTGACAAAACGCTTGGCCTCGTTGAAATTGTTGCGCGACAGGCGCGGGATGTCCTCAAGCACCAATACTTTTACCTCTTCGGCGATCGCAAGATAATCACCTGGCCCAAGCATGCGGCCACACAGATCATAGAATGAAGCCCGCGCCACCCCGTTGCGAAAGGCGGGCAATTCGACGGCCCGGCCTTTGATGTGCAACACAAGCGGATCAGCGGGTCCACCGGCAAGATCTGTCCAGACCTCTCTGATCTTCTGCCGGGCTTCTGGGCCAATCGGAGTGAAATAGACCGGGGCACCCTCCAACCGGTTCTGCCGGTAGTCCGTGGGCGACACCAATTCCCACACCTGCGACTGCTCTTTGATATGCGCGATGAACGGCAGGAACAGCTGCCGGTTCAGCCCATCCTTGTACAGGTCGTCGGGATGCCTGTTCGACGTGGTAACCACAACCACGCCGCCCTCGTGCAACAAGTCAAACAGCCGCCCGACAATCATTGCGTCCGTAATGTCGGTGATCTGCATTTCGTCAAACGCGAGCAAGCGAACTGAATTGACCACCTCCTTCGCCACCGGTGCCAGGGCATCCTCGACATTCTGTTGCCGGGCCTTGTGCATTCCAGCGTGAATTTCCTGCATGAAAGCGTGAAAATGCACGCGTCGTGCCGGGATATTGCCCAGTGTATCGACGAACATGTCCATCAGCATGGATTTCCCACGCCCGACACCGCCCCATAGGTACAGTCCTTTGGGTGGCGGAGGCGCCTTGCGGAAAAGCCCGCGTTTGACCGGCTTGGACAGGGCCGCCCGGATACGTTCGAATTGGGGCAGAACGGCCTCTTGCGCGTCGTCGCGTGTCAGGGTTCCGTCCGCGATGCGGGCCTCGTAAAGCGAAATAAGATCCGTCATGAATCCGAGCCTTACCCGTCGCTTCGCCCGTTGAAAAGAAGCCATTTTGGGCGACACATCAATTTTGTTTATCCGTGACCGCAAATCTGCTGAATTGACGCTGACACCAAAAGTAATACGGTCCTGCGGACGTAATGCCTGAGGTTCCATGCCCCAATCCGCCCGCTTGTTGAATCCGATTCTGATTGTCGGATGCATCATCATCACGGTCAGCTTTGCCGTTCGTGCGTCGTTCGGCGTATTCCAGATTCCGATAGCGGATGAGTTCGGATGGCTGAGGACCGATTTCTCGATGGCGATTGCAATTCAGAACCTGGCCTGGGGTATCGGGCAGCCGATCTTTGCTGCGATTGCCGAAAAGGTGGGCGACCGCCGAGCCATCATCCTCGGCGCTCTCACTTACGCGGCTGGAATGGTGCTGACGGCGTGGTCCGTTATACCGTTCGAGCATCAAATATACGCGTGGCTGGTGGGTTTCGGCATCGCCGGGACCGGGTTTGGCGTGGTTCTGGCGGTTGTCGGACGCGCGTCTACCGACGAAAACCGGTCCATGTCGCTGGCCATCGTTACCGCCGCGGGCAGCTTTGGGCAGGTTCTTGGGGCACCGACCGCTGAATGGTTGCTGACTTTCCTACCTTGGCAGCAGGTTTTTGTCGTGTTCGCCGCGGCAATTCTTGCCCTTGTGCTGACCTTGCCCTTCATGCGCGCACCACAGCCCGTTTCGAAGGCAGAGATGCAGGAAAGCATGAGCGAGATTCTGGGCAAGGCGTTCCGCGATCCTTCCTACGCGCTGATATTTCTGGGTTTTTTCAGCTGCGGATACCAACTGGGCTTCATCACCGCACATTTCCCGGCTTTCGTGACCGAGATGTGTGGACCAATCCAGCCCGGAGGCGTACTTCATTCTATCGGGATCACCTCCACATCCGCACTTGGTGCTGTGTCGATTTCATTGATCGGTCTGGCCAATATTGGCGGCACGCTACTGGCGGGTTGGGCCGGCAACCACTTTCCGAAGAAATATCTTCTGGCCGCAGTCTATACGGGCCGGACGATTACCGCGGCTTTGTTCATCGTGTTCCCGATCACACCCTTTACAGTCATCGTGTTCTCGCTGGTGATGGGGTCGCTTTGGCTGGCCACCGTGCCGCTGACTTCGGGGCTCGTCGCGCATCTATACGGTCTGCGCTATATGGGAACGCTCTATGGCTTTATCTTCTTGAGCCACCAGATCGGCAGCTTCCTGGGCGTCTGGCTTGGCGGACGCATGTATGACCAGTATGGCGACTATAACATGGTTTGGTGGATTGGGGTCGCGATTGGTGCCTTCAGCGCCATAGTCCACCTGCCGATCCGTGAAAACCGATCAGCAGTTCCTGCCTGAGGCACATCGATACGCCACAGGCAGGGAACCAATCGGGCAAAGGCGTTACCGAAGTTCGGCCTCGGTATTGCCGCCATCCACCGTCACGACATGACCGGTGGTGCGTTCCATCAGCGCCAGCGCAACAAAGGCGTTCGCGACATGCTTTGCCTCGACTTCGCGGCCCAGCAGGTTGCCTGACATATAGGTTTCCTCGGAAACGCCACGTGCGGCAGCGCGTTCCTGAATGAACCCATCCGTCAGCAGGCCAGACCGAATTCGATCTGCATTCACCCCGTTCACACGGATTCCATATTCGGCTAATTCAAGCGTCAACTGGCGCAACAGGAACAGGGAGGCGGCTTTTGGCGTGCCATAGGCCCCCATGTTCCGGCCCGGGTTGATCGCCTGTTTTGAGATATTGAACAGGATCTGACCGCCGCGGCCCTGAGCTTGCATCACTCGGGCAGCCTGTGTCGCAAACGCTTTGTGCGCGAAGAAATTCAGTTCAAAAGCAGCACGGAATTCCTCGTCGCCAAGATCCAGCAAAGCGCCCGAAGTCGCCGACCCGGCATTCGATACCATTACATCGAGCCCACCAAACCGGTGTATCGCCGCCGCAATCGCGGCATCTGCGGCGTCTCTCTCTGTTACGTCGCAGGCAAATGTTGAATGCCATGTGCCAAGGGTCGATTTGGCCTCGGCCAACGCCTGTTCATCCCGGTCCACCAAAACGACATTTGCACCGGCATCAGAAAAGGCCTTGGCGGTGGCCAGACCTATCGCCCCTGCACCGCCGGTCACCATCACAATCTTGCCCTGAAGCGGCGGTGGTGAGCTTTTGCCTAGCTTCGCCTGTTCCAAGGACCAGTATTCACAATCAAAGCGATCTTTTTCATTGATGGGGAAAAAACCGCCCGCGTCTTCGCCCACTGATCGCACCCGCAGGTTTTGTTCCGCAAGATCCGCCGCTGCCGAGGCAGCCTTTGCGTTTGGACCCATTCCCAGGATCCCCACGCCCTCGATCCAGGCATGCTTGGGGTCTTGGGGCAGCAGTTTCTTGGGTTCGTCAGCCTGCGGCGCCTGCCGTTCAAAATACGCCCGATAGTCTTTGGCGAACTCTTCGACCTTTGCCTTGATCCGCGACCGCCCCCCAGACAAATCCGACGCGCGCAATACAAGCGGGCAGCCTTTTGTCCGCAATACGTGATCCGGTGACGCCATGCCCCGCCGGGACAGTGAATCAATATCCGGACGATCGAAAAACTGCATGACATCCGGCCCGTTGCGGAGGTCAAAAACCGGCATCGGGTCATCCCGTTTGGCCGCAACTTCGGCGATGACCCCGCGCAGGATCGGCAATACCTCAAGATTCTCAGCCGTATCGCGGCGGCCAATTGTCGTCAGGTCCTTCATTCCGAAATAGGCAGCGACTTCGTTGGTATGGGCCACGATCCGGTCATAGCTTTCCTGCGCCGTCGCGCCGAACGTGAAATGCCCGTGCTGAAGCAGCAGAAGCCCTTCGACATTCGGGTTTTCGTCAAACACCTCGGCCGCCTTTTTGGCCAGCCCGAAGCCAGGCATGATATAGGGCACAATGCCCAGTCGGTCGCCAAAAATCTCGCGGCAGACGTCCTCGGCATTTGGCAGATTGGCGAGCACCAGAAAGGGTGTCGCGTGCGTATGATCCACGTATTTATGCGGCAGAAATGCATGCAACAGAGTTTCCACAGAGGGGTTCGGAGAGCCCGAATCCAACAGATTGGCGCGCTGAACATTGACCATCTGCGCATCTAACAGATGGTCCAATGCGCGCAGTTTCATCAAAGGATCAAGCCACACGCCCGGCAAGCCCGGTGCCTCGATGCTGTCCAGATCCCACCCAGATCCCTTGACATGCAGAACGCGCTGCGGATCGCCGAACAGATCGGGGCGTTCCAGTTTGACTGACGTGTTGCCTCCTCCGTGCATCAGGAGGTCCGGGTTCTGACCGATCAGCCGCGAGGTATAGACACGTTCGCCCAGTTCCTGATCTGCGGGATCTGTTCCGGCCCGGTCACGCCATTTCCGTGCCTCATCGGCCCTGTACCAGTTTTCAATCATCATTCATTCTCAGCAAGTTAAGCGGGTGCATGATCCGCGTGGGCGATTGCACAATTCAGGACTGTGCTAAACAAAGTATTAACAAGCCCGTTCGGGAAACAACCGGGCAAGCCCGTCGGCAGAAGCCTCGCTGACGCCGCGTTCGGTAATAAGCCCCGTCACCAGCCGGTTTGGGGTGACATCAAAGGCAGGATTGCCACCTTCCGTGCCATCTGGTGTCACGCGTACATCCGAGATATTCCCCTGCTCATCAACGCCCATGACATGGGTTACTTCCCTGGCATCACGTTCCTCGATCGGGATTTCGGCCACACCATCGCGAACGGTCCAGTCAATCGTAGGCGAGGGCAGGGCGACGTAAAATGGCACACCGTTGTCCCGCGCAGCCAAAGCTTTCAGATAAG
>NZ_JBXWSM010000019.1:0-61479 GCF_059613405.1 Ruegeria sp. BHSA118 | reverse complement strand
TGGCGGCGGGTTGCCACCCGATATGACAGATGCCCGAAGGTCTTCCTATCAGCAATCGCACTCGCGGCTACCATCTTGTTTTGGGTGTAAATCAATGAGTCTGGAGCCTAGTTAGCAAATGCAGCTTGTGCAGAGATCTTGCTGAAAAACTCATTGGCCTGAGCCCTTTGCCGTGGGCTATAGCTCTGATTTCTTTTGGATGTGGAAGGGCTGCGCGGCCCCACTGGGGCCACGGTCCCCTTCAACTGTGCGGGCCATATTCCTTCGGCACATCGCGCCAGCGCAAACCATTGCGATTAATGAAGATAATCCCGGTCAACACCCGCCGGTCACCGGCGCGGGGTTTGCCCTGAGACTTCGGCAAGAAGGGCTCAAAACGCGCCTAACGAAGTCCTGAGCTATTGACGGCGCGCTCCAGCTCGACGTGGAAAGTGGTTCCTGGGCCGTCATTCTTTTTGTAACTGATGCTGCCGTCATGCGCACTCATGATTTGCCTGGAAATGTTCATGCCCAGGCCGGTGCCTCCGATTTTCCGAGTATCTGATGAATCCACCTGTGTGAAACGGTCAAACACCTTTTCGTGGTCCTGTTCGGACAAGCCTATTCCCTCGTCTCGGAACAATACTTTGACCCTGGTGTCTTCAATCTCCACCGAGATCAGAACTTCGCTTTTGGCAGGCGAAAACTTAATGGCATTTGATAATATATTCTCGAAAACTTGTTGAAGCCTGTGTTTGTCGCCGCGCACAACTATCGCTTGATCCGGCAGGGTCGACCTAATGGACACAGCACGCTCGACAGCAAAGGATCTTGTGTCTTCAACTGCGTCGGAAACAACCTGACGTATGTCGAGCAACTCGTGCGCGTACTTCATGAGACCGGACTCAACGCTTTGAAGATCCAAAATTTCGTCTACAAGCTTTAGAAGCTTGATGCAGTTGCGGTTGGCGACATCCAGAACATCGGCTACTTTTTCCGGCAACTCACCCAGCTTGCCTGACCGGGCGAGGCCAACTGCCCCCCGGATTGATGTCAGCGGTGTCCTGAGTTCATGGCTCATTGTTGAAATGAATTCAGATTTCGCTTTGTAGGCCATTTTTGATTTTTCATGTTCTTCCTGAAGCAGGTCGAACTGTGCAGCGCGCTGTCGGTAAATCCTGAGGTAACCCAACGAACTGTCGACGATAAATGTAAGAACAAAGATGCTTGTGAATAGATGTGCCCAGAGCTCCGATTGAATGGGGGCATCTGTAATCACGATATCCCTGATCGGTATGAACAGAAAGGCAGCTCCGAAGCATAATAGGCGGGTTACCAGAACGTGCAGGATATAGTGGCTGTGCATCGCTGCAAAAAGGGCTGCTGCAAAAAGAAAGAATGAAGCCATGAAATGGCTTGTCGGTCCTTGAATAAATGCAATTCCGACAGAGTATGCGATGATCAATGATGTGCTGAGAAGTGTGCTCAGATAAAGCCAGGGCAAAAGACGTCTGGCTGCCCGACGATCTGTGTTTTCTTGCGACGTCACCTTGTTGAAAAGCCAATAGTCATAGAGTTCCGATGCGATTACCAGCACCAGCAGGATTCCCGCAAATTTCTCATCATAGTAGTATGCCGCAAGTGCGAGAGCGGCTGCGAAAATGAGCAACCGCTGCCCTGTCAGATCTATGCCAACCTGACAATAGTCGATCATTTGCCGCATCAAAGGCGACACTTCAGATTTGACCACGCCACCCGTTTCAGACTCAGGCGGACTGCTCAAGTCAAAACCCCCCTAATTTCTCAAAGCATGCACTTTTTAGGCACTACGCACCATTAGAACACTCTTTATGGTAGAGAATCGCCATTTGAAAGCAACAAAAACATATCTACGTGACACCACGACAATTTAGGAAGCGAGAACATTCTAAGCGTTTGGAAAGCAGTTGAAATTCAAACCCCGTTCTCAAGCAAGGACTTCAATTGTTCTGGAAGTTCGAAGGGGTCGAACGGTTTCGTTATATACGCCAAAGCCCTTTCTCCGCAGGGTGTGCTCTGAATGCTGGATTCAGCTTTTGCTGTCATAAACACGACAGGTGTATCTCGGAATTCCGGGCGCTTTCGCAGCTCGCAAAGAAGCTCGGGCCCATCCATGTCCGGCATCATCACATCCAAAAGGAAAAGATCGGGTTGCAGGCTCATCAGATTATTCAATGCATCTTTTGCAGAGCTAAACTGGATGACTTCAAAGTCGCCGACGAGCTCCAACGACATACGGGTGATAGTCAGAATGTCTTCATCGTCGTCTACATGTACCACTTTTTTCATGAGACTCATTGCAAATACCTTTTATTCAAACAGGTTGGGTGCCAATTTCAACAACATCGGACTTCTCAGCAACGGTATTTTCTGCCTCACGGGAAGAAGGAATATCCTTCTCGAACCTGACTTGAAACGTACTGCCTACACCGTAAGTGCTGGACACCGTAATCTGACCACCATGCAACTGGACCAAGTCTTTTGTAATCGTAAGGCCAAGCCCTGTTCCTGTCTGGGCTTTCTGATTTGCGTTTACTTGGATGAAACGATCAAATATCAGGTTTAACTGATCGTCCGGTATACCACGTCCACTGTCTTTGACTGAGACCACAACCGAGGTACCATCCTGTACGACGGAAACGGCGACATATCCTTTGTCTGTGAACTTTATGCTGTTGCTGAGCAAGTTGACGAAAATCTGCCTCAGGCGCAACGGGTCTCCCTCAATCGAAACCGGCTCAACCCGAACCTCCAGCCGAAGCCCTTTCTTTTCGGCTGTAGGACCCAGCTCTTCGCTCAATTCGGTCAAGAGTGTGCCGAGTTGTACGGTTTCCAAGTTTAGTTCAACGTTGCCTGAGCTCAACTTGGCCCAATCCAGAACAGAATTTATTAAGCCAAGCAGGTGCTTTCCGGAAGCTTCGGACTTTGTAGCCTGACTGACGATTACACCCGTGAAATCATCCAACAATCGCGACAGCTTCGCATCGGTACCAATCGCATTTTTCAAGGCTTGGTACTGTGGATACAAATCGACTTTTCGAAAAAATGAAATGTATCCCAAAATGACAGTCAAAGGCGCGCGCAGCTCGTGGTTCATGTTGTTGATGAAATCGGTCTTGGTACCAATCGCTTCTTCTGCTGCTTGCAGCGCTTTTTTCAGTTCAGTGATGTCTGCGCGAATCCCGACGGTGCTCCCGTCTCTCATTCGAGATTCTGAAACTTTTAGCCAGCTTCCGTTGGCAAGTTCGATTTCAGTTTGGGCATTGGGATTGGCATGAAGCTCAAGTCGTTCTGTTATCCATTCCTCTTCGCGCCCTTTTGCTTCTGGGTACTGGCCCTGCCTGACCTCGTCGCGAAGGATTGTTTCGAAAGTTGTCCCGGGTTCGATAAGGTGGCTGGAAACGTTGAAGAAATCACGGTATTTCTGATTGCACAAAAGCAATCTGTCCTGTCTGTCGAAAATGACGAACCCGTCATTAATCGAGTTGATTGCATCGACAAGTCGCCGTCTGGCGTCCGACCGTTCCACGATCAGCCGTCGCGCATAGTTAACTCCAAACAAAGCAATCATAACCAGAACAGCTGTTGTGAGCATCAACACCGGACGATGCGCCGTATCTGGCATCCAACCGCCCGCGGGTGCTTTGGCCAACTCCAACCTGACATCCCCCAGCTCAACTTCGGCCAGTACCGGGGCAGCCGACCATACGGTTTCGGTACCAAAAACGATCTGAGTGCCCAATTCCGCAATCTCGGTTCGCGCCGACGACGCGTAATCACCTGGCTCAGCTTCCATTCCGGCTTCAGCCAGAAGCCGGTTGAAATCGAGGGCGACATTCCCGACCACGTTGTTTGGCCCGGGTTGGGCATTTCGCAATAAAAGTCCCAGCCCACCCTGAAGCAGAGTAATCGGACCGACGATCACCGTTTCCTGGCTGTCCAACGCGCGCTGCACCGTGGCCAGTTGCTGGGGATTGTCGCGGTAATCGTATCCAAGAAGGGCCCGGTTCGGTTCGACCGGGTGCACATCCGTAATAACAAAATCCTGCGATCGCGCTATGTTGACGATGCTTGGATTGTTATCGCGCAGTAACTGGGCCAAAGTCTGAAATTTTACTCCAGTCTCGGTCAACTGCGCCACAGCAAGACTACGCGACATGTGGCTGTAGCTTTCGATAAGCCGCTCCAAGCGAAACGTGGTCAGATTGAGAGACCGTTGAACAGCGGACCGCTTTGCCTCAAGTTTCTGCGCGGTAATCGCCTTGTCCATGAGAATAATGCTCAAACAGCCAAGAAGGATAATCGCAGCGTAAATCAGCGACAACGTCCGCTTTTGTTTTCGCTTTAGTTTCCTCAGCGTTTCTTGTTGCGTATTCAATGCGACTTCCCAACGTATAGCAGTGCACTTAGTTTTTCCTTGAGCGATACTCTGCAAAGTGCGTTCAAAACATGTTTCGAAGAAGCGTTGCCTAGTCCTCGATATTTGCCAAGCGCGCCATCAACTCTTGGGCCCTTGGCTCGATCTGTGCCCAAGCAAGTTGGTTTTTTTTGAACTCAATGTCTATTTCCTCAGCTAGATCGCCAATGGTGGCAAACCCGAGCGACCCGGCCAAACCCGCGATCTTGTGACATTCTCGCCGAACCCGAGCGAGAGCGTCAGAGTTTTCAGCATCAACTTTCAGGTCCTCTGTGGCAGCAGAGAGAGTTTCCAGCCGCTCTTGGCACGACATGACGAATTTGGCACGTAGTTGCCTGAGAACTTCGTTCATTTGTCCCGCGCCAGTAGTGGTTCCAGACCTAACTGTCATCGTATGTCACCATGCTCATCTGCGCCTTCAACATACGTTTGAACTTTCGGCAACAACCCCGCCCAGTACGGCCGTGGATTCCTTTGTTTTTTGCATAGCTATGTCGAGTAGCTCTGTCGCCGACGACAGGTTGACAATTCCCCTGGAACAGGGCGTTCCAACTCTCATAAGAACCGGCATCTGATCCAGGTTGGCGTACCATTCGTTCATGTCTTGCAGCTTCACTTCGATCTGAGAGGTGACCTCCTCGACCGAAACTTCTGGAATACGGCTGACCAATGCCAAAAAGAAACCTGAACCAACGTAGGACACAATCGCATCATTGAATGCCAAAGCTTCGGCGATCACCTCGGCAACGTCAGACATTGTGTCTTGAAAATCCGAGCTGTCGAGAGTTTGGTAAAGCTGCCTCGCGTTGATGACCTGAAACGCAATTGCGACAAGACTAAACAGCTTCATAGTTCCAAGCTTCAGAACGTAGTTCTGCATGGCCAGGTAATCCATGCTGGAATGTTCTATCTGGAGCCGAAACGACTCTTCAAAAGATAACTTATTTGTTGACCTACTCCGTGTCAGTGCGGCCCGGCGAGCGGCGTGCTCGCGGGCCATACCCGAAGCCATTGTCATGCGCCCTTGCAGTTCACGCCGATCGATTGGCTTAGTAAGGTAATCGGTGGCACCAGCGGCAAACGCCCTGTCCACACTTTCGACTTCGGACCGCGCTGTAACCATTACGATCGGAAGATCAGTTGTACTGGGCTCAACTCTCAGAAGGCGGCATAGCTCAATGCCATCCATGCCGGGCATATCAATATCCAGAAGTATACAGTCGAATGGGTCGGAAATTTCTCTCACCAGCGAAATCGCGGCAGCTCCGGAGTTCACTGCGCGAACGTCTTCAAACCCGCATGCAGCAAGTTCAGCCGAAATCAATTCGCAAAACAATGGTTCGTCATCAATAACCAAAATCTTCATATTGCTCACATGCTATGCGGAGATTAAGAAAAAACCTTCCCGCATAGATAGAAAAACTATACGATCGCCTGGTCAAGCGGATTGTAGACGAAAGTTTGAAAATTCCATTTGAAGACACCCAAAAAGTTAAGGGACGTATCTCTATGAAGAAGGGCGATATCCAGCATGACAGATGACCCAGCCCTCTGAATTCAGGCCATCGAGGTGTTAGTAATCCGTCCAAACAATGGATGGACTATGAAACGCAGATTTTCTGACGAACTGATCATTGGAATGATCAAGGAATACGAGGCAGGCGTGAACGCTCAGGAGCTGTGCCGCAGATACGGGATCAGCGATGCCACGTTTTACAAATACAAAGCAAAGTTCGGTGGCATGAATGTGTCGGATGCGAAGAAGTTGCGTGCGCTGAAAGACGAGAACAATCGTCTGAAACGGATGCTGGCGGATGCCATGCTGGACAACACGGCGCTCAAGGTTCTCGCGACATAAAACTACCGACGCCTGATGTGAAGCGACGTGCCGTGTCGGATGTGATGGATCGGCATGGCCTGTCTGAGCGCCGGGCGTGTGAGCTGGCTGATCTTCACAGGTCAGTTTTCCAGTACAAGAAGCGGGACCAAGGCGATGATGCCCTGCGCAAGCGGCTGTGCGAACTGGCGAATGAACGACGTCGGTTTGGGCATCGCCGTTTGGGCATCTTGCTGGCGAGGGAAGGCTTTGAAGTGGACCACAAGAAACTGTTCCGGCTCTATCGGGAAGAAGGGTTGTCTTTTTGTCCTTCAAGGGAAATTGCGACAGAACCGGGCGAGCGTGGAGACAACCGATTGTCGCCGTGTCGAAAGTTCCCCATTGCGTGGTGTCTAACGGTAAATCTCGTCAAAGAAACGAGCTAGAGAATCCCAGTCTGCTAGAGGTAGGACATTGGCGACATATTGGTCGGGACGCACGATTATAGTGCACCCATCAACGCGATTGATCGCACGCATTTCGTAGATGTCACCCTGCCCTTTGTGATCGACACAAAAAACCTTCTCGTGATCCTGCAACCCAAGTTTGCCTTTTGCAGGCTTAAGCTGCGATGGCATATCCTCGTAGGTAAGTTGGTCAAAGGTTTCCTGAAATACCACGCGCAGGTCGATCAGGGCATCGACGTCTTCTTCCGGACGGGTGTACTTCGTGACAGGCGATTCCTCGTTCTGCTCCATCCATTCGGCAAGTTGGTAGATGGGCTCGTGATCGCGGCCAGCGAACGCATAGATCCGCCACCGGCCGTCCGCCAAGGCAACGTGACCCAGTTGCATTTGTTTGGCATCCGACATCCGCACCACTGGAGCAGAATGGAACCTTTTTCCAATCACCTGACCCGCGGCAAGAGCTTGGTGGGTCGGTGCTCCTATAAGCTTGGATTGGTCATATTTCACAGCCAGACCACCCGTGAACTCAAGGTTCTCTTTGAAGGCCCGAACAAAACGAGGCTCATCACCGTTGTCGAGCTCACTTTGACCTGGTGGTGCTGACATGATGCGGGCCCATGCGTGATCGGTTTCAACCAATCGCTTTGCTTCGACCCAACGTTCGGCGGAATAGGAATGCAGCAAGCTAGGAGCACTACGCCCCTGCAACACATGCGCCAGCTTCCAGCCGAGGTTGAAAGCATCTTGCATTGACACGTTCATCCCCTGACCGGCTTTGGGGCTATGAGTGTGGCACGCGTCCCCAGCCGTAAAGACACGTGGGGTTCGTGTTTCAGCTTCGGTCTCGGGGACATCATCAAACCGGTCGGTTATGCGATGGCCAATCTCGTATATGGACCACCAGACGACTTCTTTCACATCGACTGTGTAAGGGTTCATGATCCGATTGGCCGCCGCGATCATGTCTGCCTCATCAAAACCTCGTTCGGCCACCCGCTCATCTTCTCGCAACTTTTCCAACTCGACATACATGCGGAAAAGATAACCACCTTCGCGTGGCAGGATGAGTATGTTTCCCTCACGCGCTGAAGTGATCAAACATTTCTGACGCACATCCGGAAAGTCCGTATTCGCCAGTATATCCATAACACCCCAGGCTTGATGCGCCGCGTCACCGTTCAGTTTCCCACCTATGGCACGGCGCACGTTGGATCGCGCTCCATCGCAGCCGACAACGTATTTTGCGCGCACCTTGCGGGTTTGTCCCCAATCTACACCTGTATCTTCTAGCGTGACGGTAACCGGGTAGTCATCGATGCTCGTATCGATTTGCACGTCTTTTACAGACCAGCTGTAGTCTGGTGCCAATCGGGATGGCGAATTTGCCATCACATTCAAAAACAACTGATGCAAGCGCGCTTGATTTATCAGGATATGGGGCATTTCCGACGAGTCATCCGCCACGTCCTGAACACGCCCTATGCGCTTGATGTTTTCTGGCTTCTCAGGATCAGGCATCCAGAAGCTGGTTTGATTGACCCAGTAACTTTCTCGCTTGATTGTCTCGGCAATTCCAAAGGCCTTAAACATTTCCATGGTGCGGATATTGATGCCGTCGGCTTTACCTTTGTTGATATTACACGGATCACGTTCCACAATCATGGTTTCGATTTCGGGAAACTGCGACAACTGCGCCGCCAGGCACAATCCTGCAGGTCCGGCTCCAGCGACAAGAACATCAACTTTTTCGGGTAGAGGAGCGTGTTCTGACCTGTCTCGCCGCCTGTGCGACGCATTTTTTATGTCTGGGTCACCACCACGAAAGCCGTCCAGATAAAATTGCATCGCCATCCCCCTTACTGTGCATGTCGAGCGAAAGTTCAAAGTAGTATGTATACTTATTAAATAATGGACGCAAGAATAATATGCATACATATCTTATTGCATCCTACGTGTATCTGCCGGAGACTGCCGAAACCAGAAGACCCAACCTTTGAGGCCTCTATGAAAGCGACTCGCATGGCCGGACACCTGATCCGGCGTTTGCACCAAAAGTCCACACAGGTTTTTGCGTCCAAACTTCAACAAGAAGGATTGGATCTAACGCCTGTCCAGTTTTCGGCAATGGACGCCATTCGCTCAGTGCCCGGATTGGATCAGGCCCAGATCGCGACTCTCATTGCATATGATCGCGCCACCATCGGCGGCGTAATCGATCGGCTTGAGAAGAAAGGATTGGTGGTACGCACAGTAAGCACCAAAGATCGACGTGCACGCGAAGTGCGACTGACAGAAGCAGGTAACGAGCTTTTTCAAAAGGCTCTTCCAGTCGTAAGCAGTCTTCAAAATGACATTTTGGACGGGCTGGATGACGTAAGCCGTGGTGTATTTTTAAAGTTGATTGAAACCGCCCTGCGGGAAGATAAGGCCTAAATCGCCAAATTGAAGCTGATGCTGCACTTAGTGAGCCAATTTCATATCCCGATCACCCCACAGAAGGCAACGTTATAGTTTCCAAAATTGGAAACTATAACCTATAAATCATCAATTTACCTTTTGGGTTTGTGCAGGCAAACTCCATTCTGGAGGAGTTCTTGTTGCGGGCATAGCTTGCTGTCTGCGCGGGATTGGGTGGAGATCTAAGCAGTTTTAGTACCGGCTTACCCGGCGCCTAATAGTCATACAAAAAGCAATGCAAATTCATTGAAACGCACAAGCATCAGACTCACTACATCCCAACCTATGCCACCGGCAAGAACCGAAAGAACGAAAAATCTAGACGCATATTATTATGCGATATAACCATTATAGAGGCCAATTGCTGTCGATGACACAACGGCTTTGAGGTCATCAAGGGAGGAGACCATGAAGAACACTCGCAGAACCATTCTCAAGACTGCGGTAGCAGCAATTGCCTTTAGCGCCGTGACCACGAGTGCATTCGCGGCTGACGTTACTTTGCGCATGCATCAATTCCTGCCGGCACAGGCAAATGTTCCCAAAAACATTCTCGATGTCTGGGCGGATAAGATCGAAGCCGAATCCGACGGGCGCATCGAAATCCAGCGCTTCCCGGCCATGCAGCTCGGCGGAAAACCCCCTGAACTGATTGATCAGGCCATCGACGGAGTGGCGGACATCGTGTGGACTGTTGCGGGATACACGCCGGGTCGATTCCCGCGCACCGAAGTATTTGAACTGCCCTTTACCATGACAAATGCCGAAGCCATGTCCCGTGCGTATTGGGAATTGGCGGAAGAGACGATGATGGATGAAGACTTCAAGCAATTGAAGGTTCTTGGTCTCTGGGTGCATGGACCAGGTTTGATCCACTCAAAGAAGCCAATTGAAAGCGTAGGAGACTTGAACGGCGTCAAACTTCGCGCACCGACGCGCGTGACCAATGGTATGTTTGGCTCGTTGGGGGCGACGCCGGTCGGCATGCCCGTCCCCGCGGTTCCTGAAGCACTGTCCAAAGGGGTAATCGACGCCACGGTCATCCCTTGGGAGGTCACCGGTGCCCTAAAAGTGAATGAGCTGGTCGACAACCACACCACATTTGGTGATGACTCGCTTTACACCACGACCTTTATCTTCGCGATGAACAAGGACCGCTGGGATGCTCTGCCTGACGACCTGAAAGCAATCATTGATGCAAACTCAGGCCTTGAGTTCTCGGCATTTGCTGGCAAACAGATGCAAATGGACGACGAAGGCCCAAGACAGCAGGCCGTGGATCGCGGAAACAACATAATAACGTTGTCGCCAGAACAGGTTGCCGAGTGGAAAGCTGCCGCGCAGCCCACCACTGATGCCTGGATTGCCGAAATGGACGAAAAGGGAATGGACGGTACTGGCCTCCGTTCCCGAGCGCTTGAACTGATCGAGCAACACTCGAACTAAGCGACTTCCTCCCCAGAGCGATCTAAAGCTCTGGGGACCCTTACCCGGAGATCATCATGCAGAGATTGATGGAACGCTTGGCGCGCTTCATGGCCATCACAGGTGGACTGGTCCTAACCCTGTTGGTCGTGTTGACATGCGTCAGCGTCATCGGACGCGGGCTGAATACGCTTGGTCATTCAGAGTTTTTGAAATCCATCTCTGACTCTGCTGCCAGTGCATTAATTGCGACAGGCGTTGGTCCACTAAACGGCGACTTTGAGCTAGTGGAAGCCGGTGTCGCCTTTTCGATCTTTGCTTTCTTGCCGATATGCCAGCTCTACAGCAGTCACGCGACGGTCGATGTATTCACAAACGCACTTCCGACCAAAGCAAACAAGGCCCTCATTACATTTTGGGAATTGGTCCTCACAGCCGTGATCGTTCTTATTACTTGGCGTTTGTACGTCGGAATGGAAAGCAAGATGGCCTACGGTGAAACCACCTTCCTTTTGCAATTCCCGGTGTGGTGGGCGTATGGGCTGAGCTTCCTCGCTGCTGTCGTCGCGTCAATGGTTGCCATCTACTGCGCAATCGCGCGAGTCGTTGAATTGGTCACCGGGCGCCACATACTTCCTTATGCCGGGGAGGCAGTCCATTGAGCATGCTTGAATTGGGCTACCTGTCCTTTCCAATCCTTCTGACTATGATTTTTCTGCGCGCGCCGATTGGCCTTGCGATGTTTCTATGCGGTATCGGCGGACTTTTTTTTGCCATGGGCGGAACCAATATGTTCATGGCCAAGCTTAAGACGGAAACGTATTCGACATTTTCCAGCTACTCGCTGACCATCATCCCGATGTTTTTGTTGATGGGCCAGTTTGCCACCCTTTCCGGCATGTCGTCGGCCCTGTTCAAAGCGGCCGAAAGCTGGCTTGGGCATCGCAAGGGTGGCGTTGCGATGGCGGCAGTCGGTGCATGCGCGGGATTTGGTGCAATTTGTGGATCATCGCTGGCGACGGCCGCAACCATGAGCCGGGTCGCCCTGCCAGAGCTTCGTCGGTATGGTTATTCCGGTGGTTTCTCGACTGCGACTCTGGCGGCCGGTGGTACCCTGGGGATTCTCATCCCGCCATCAGTGATCCTTGTAATCTACGCAATCCTGACAGAACAAAACATCGCAAAGCTGTTCCTTGCAGCCTTTGTACCGGGCATTCTGGCCGCGATCGGCTACATAATTACAATCTCAATTTACGTCCGGCTTTACCCTGACACTGCTGGAACGCGTGAGGCCATCCCATATGCAGAGCGCATGCGCGCGCTTTTGGATGTATGGCCTGTACTTTTGGTATTCGGCCTTGTGGTGGGAGGAATCTATCTGGGTTGGTTTACACCCACAGAAGGCGCTGCAGTAGGGGCTGCGGGCACAGGGTTGATCGCTCTAGTCTCGGGCAATCTGAACTGGAAAGTCTTTGTGGAAAGCATCATTGCTACGGCAACCAGCACCGCAATGATCTTTTTCATTGTGTTGGGCGCGGGCCTTTACAACAGCTTCCTTGCGTTGACACAGGTGCCTCAGGAGCTTTCTAACTGGGTAGTTGGCCTGGGTCTGAGCCCATGGATGGTACTAACCCTGATCCTGGCGTTCTACCTGGTCTTTGGCTGCCTGATGGACAGCCTTTCAATGATTCTGCTGACGATCCCGATCTTCTTTCCGGTCATCAGCGTTCTAGATTTTGGGATGAGTCCCGAACATGTCGCCATTTGGTTTGGGATATTGGTTCTAATTGTTGTGGAGGTCGGACTAATCACGCCTCCAGTCGGTATGAACCTCTTTATCATCAACGCAATGGATCGCAGCACCCCGATGGTAGAAACCTACAAGGCTGTAATGTGGTTCGTCACTTCTGACATTGTCCGGGTCATCATTTTGGTGCTTTTCCCCGCCATCACGCTCTTTCTAATTCCATAAACGAAACAACTCAGTAGACGGTGCGCCGTCTATCCAAAAATAGATATGAGACAGAACAATGATTGATCATACAAAAATGGAGGTTCCCTCATGCACTTAAGCGGAAAGGTTGCTCTGGTCACCGGGGGTGGTAGCGGTCTGGGAGCCGCCACCGCGCGCCGTTTTGCTGCCCAGGGCGCAAAGGTTGCCATCCTGGATTTCAACATCGAAGCGGCTCGCCAGGTCGCGCAGGAGATTGATGGTGTTGCCGTACAAACGGATGTTGCCGATGAAGCCGCAGTTGCCGCTTCGTTTGACACAGTCACCAGGACCCTAGGCTCCGCGCCTCGCATCGCGGTCAGTTGTGCCGGTGTTGGCATGGCCGCACGCATAGTTGGGCGTGAAGGGAAACTCTCATTCGATGTCTTTGAGAAAACTCTGCGCGTGAACCTGTTCGGCACCTACAACGTCATGAGCCATGCGGCCAAACACATGGTCGATTTGGAACCGCTATCCGACGGCGAACGTGGCGTGATCATCAATACCGCCTCGGTTGCATGGCAAGATGGTCAATTGGGCCAAGCAGCCTATGCAGCGTCGAAAGGCGCGATTGCCTCGATGTGTCTACCCGCAGCACGCGAGTTTGCCCAAAACGGCATTCGCGTCATGGCGATAGCACCAGGATTATTCCACACTCCGATGATGGAGGGTCTGCCCGAGGATATCGCAGCAAAAATCACTGCGAACATTCCCTTTCCCTCCCGCCTAGGTGAACCCGATGAATTCGCGTTGCTGGCCGAACAAATCGTTGAAAATCCGTTCCTGAACGGAACCACAATACGTCTGGATGGCGCGGTGCGTCTGCCGCCTCGTTAAGGATCCCACAATGTCTGAACCCATTCTCGATATCCAGGTCGAAGGCCCGATCGCGACTTTGACCATGAACCGTCCGGGCAAACGCAATGCAATGTGCGAAGAGCTTTTGGAGGCGCTACAAGCCTTCTACTTCGATCCACCCGCAGATGTTCGCGTTGTTATCCTGACTGGCGTGGAGGGCCATTATTGTTCGGGTCTGGATTTGTCAGAGCATGTCCACCGCTCCGCCGAAGACAACCTGCATCATTCGCGCCACTGGCATACCGTCATGGAGAAGATCCAGTTTGGGGGGCTGATCACAGTCTCGGCAATGTTCGGCGCTGTCATCGGTGGCGGCTTGGAGATGGCCGCGTCCACACATGTTAGAATTGCAGAAGCATCCACCATTTTTCAGCTTCCCGAGGGTCGGCGTGGTATCTTTGTTGGCGGTGGCGCCACGGCGCGCGTTGGTCGCCTGTTAGGGCCGGATCGCATGACTGAGATGATGCTCACCGGTCGCAAATACGGCGCGGACGAAGGGCTTTCATTGGGTCTGGCGCATTACTCGGTCGCAGATGGAACGGCGATGGAGTTGGCGCGAACACTGGCCGGTAAGATTTCCCGCAACGCCCCCTTGTCAAACTATCTGATGGTTCAGTCGATCGCCCGGATCAACGACATGTCTCAGGCCGATGGGCTGTACACAGAATCTCTTGCCGCTGCCCTCTCACAAACCACTCCCGACGCACAGGAGGGCTTAAAGGCTTTCCTTGAAAAACGCGCCCCAAACTTCAGGTAGGACGATGAAAAAACCCGTATCTTCCACAACTGAAGCCGCTGACGTCATAGACGTCGACGATAGCACGTTGCGTGGCTTTGTCGGCTACCACATGAAACGCGCCTTCAACGTTGTCCAAAACGATCTAACCCGAACGCTAAAGCCGTTTGATCTGCGTATATTGACCTACACCGCGCTGGTCATGATCGTGGACAACCCCGGCCTGCGCCAGTCTCAGCTGGCTGATGCGATGGACATCGAACGCCCAAACCTTGTGGTTATCATCGACGAGCTGGAACGCCGCGAGTTGATCGTGCGCGACCGCGTGCCGACTGACCGCCGCGCCTACGCTCTCAAGGCGACGCTGGCCGGTCGGCAGCTTTATGACAAGGCAATTGCCGCAGTTTCTGCACATGAACAACAGCTGTTGCGCGGTATCGATCAAGACACACTCGACACTGTTTTGGCCGCGATGAAAGCGATCGAGAAATCCAGATAGGAGACAGGAAATTGAAACGCACCTCAGAGTTTCTGGCCCACTCGGTTGCTCGCGAAGACCGGGCCGACGGAACCATTCTGTTGCGTTCCAACTATGCATTGGGCCCGGTGGTCGAAAAGACCGGCGTCTGGCTGCATGACTGGGCCGAAAAGGTTCCGGAACGCACCTTCATCGCGGAACGCAGCGGCGCAGGTTGGCGCGAGGAAAGCTATGCCGGCACCTTGCAGAAAGTCCGCGCAATCGCGAGCGCACTACTTGCGCGCGGCATGGGTCCTGACACCCCGATCATCATCATGTCGGGCAACGGTGTTGACCACGGGCTGTTGTCACTGGCAGCACAATATGTCGGCATACCTACAGCGCCGGTGGCCGAACAATATTCGCTGATCCACGGGGCGCATGGTCGATTGCGCCACGCGATCGAGCTGGTGGGCCCAAAGATGGCTTATGTCATCGATGCGGATCAATATGGCGAAGCACTGGCTCTGGATGCGCTCGACGGTATCGAGATTGTCGCCTCGCGCACGGGACAAAAACCCAAAGTGACTCCGTTCGAGGACCTGCTGAAGGGTGATACAGGCGTTGATCTGGAAGCCGCCTACGCCAAGGTCGGCCCTGAAAGTGTGGCCAAGATCCTGATGACCAGTGGATCAACCTCGGCACCCAAAGGCGTCATGACCACGCAACGCATGATGTGTGTCAACCAGACCATGCTGGCAGACGCCCTACCCTTTTTGCGCACCCGGCCGCCGCGCGTCGTCGATTGGCTGCCGTGGAATCATGTGTTTGGTGGATCGCACAACTTCAACATGATGCTCGCCAACGGTGGCAGCATTTATATCGACGATGGCAAACCGGTCAAAGGCCTGTTTGACCGAACGCTTGAAAACCTGTCGATGGTAACAGGAACACTCAGCTTTAACGTCCCTGTCGGGTATTCCATGTTGCTGGGTGCGCTACAGAACGATATCGATCTGCGCCAACGTTTTTTCCAGGATCTTGATCTTGTGTTCTACGCCGGCGCGTCTCTGCCACAGGAAATCTGGACGGGCTTCGAGAACATGGCCATGGAGGTCAAAGGTGAAATTCCCCTGATGACATCGTCCTGGGGGCTAACCGAAACAGCCCCCGCCACTATGATGCAAAGCGAACCAATCGATCGATCTGGCATTGTTGGCGTGCCTATGAACGGTGTGACGCTCAAACTCATCCCCGATGAAGACATGCGTTGTGAAATGCGGGTCAAAGGCCCGAACCTGATGCCGGGGTATTTCAAAGCACCTGACAAGACCAAAGACGCTTTTGACGAAGAAGGTTTCTTTATCACTGGCGATGCAATGCAGTTCATCGACAAGAATGACGTCAACAAGGGCATGAAGTTTGACGGCCGCATTTCAGAAGACTTCAAGCTGTTGACCGGTACATGGGTCCGTGCAGCCCAGTTGCGTATGGATATGCTGACCTGCCTTGCGCCGCTGGCGACCGATCTGGTGATAACTGGAGCCGACCGGGATCAGATCGGCGTGATGATTTTCCCGGATGTGGCCGCGCTGAAACGCGAAGGGTTTGATGTGAAAGATCAGGATGGCGCCTATGTCTGCAAATTGCTGCAAGGGGAAATCCATCGTCGTCTCGCTGAACGGGCACGGGAAATCTCGGGCAGTTCGACGCTGATCTCGCGCGCAATCGTTCTGAGTGAACCCGCCTCGATGCCCGAAGGCGAGATGACGGCCAAGGGAAACCTCAATTTTCGCAAGGTACTTACACGACGAAAGGACCTTTTGGAACGGCTGTACGACAATGCTGATCCAGCGACAGTTGCGATTTAAGAAAGGAACACAGATATGGTTGATATCTCCAAAGTTCGCGCAATCGATATTCATACGCATGCCGAAGAACCATGCGGGTGCCACAGCGACGATGGTTATGATGACCTGCAAGCGGCCATGGCGAAATACTTCAACGCCAAGATCGTGCAACCGACCATCGATGAAACCGCAGCTCATTTTCGCGCGCAGAACGTTGCAGCGGTGATCTTTCCGGTCGATGCCGAACGCGAAACCGGCTATCGCCGCTTTTCGAATGACGAGGTGCTTGAGCAGGTAAGCCGCAACAGCGATATCCTGATCCCCTTTGCATCAATTGACCCTTGGAAAGGCAAAATGGCGGTGCGGGAAGCCCGCCGCTTGATCGAAGACCACGGCATCAAGGGGTTCAAATTTCACCCGACGATGCAGGGCTTTTATCCAAATGACCGTATGGCATATCCGTTTTATGAATTGTTGGCAGAGCATGGTTGCATTGGCCTGTTCCACACCGGGCAGACCGGTGTCGGCAGCGGCATGCCTGGGGGCAATGGAATGCGCCTGAAATTCTCGCACCCCATGTTTCTTGACGATGTTGCCGTCGACTTCCCGGACATGAAGATCATTATGGCGCACCCGTCCTTCCCCTGGCAGGAAGAGGCGCTGTCAGTCGCGCAGCACAAGCCCAACGTTTATATCGACCTGTCGGGCTGGTCGCCAAAATACTTCCCCCCTATCCTCGTGCGGTATTGCAATTCGATCCTTAGGAAAAAGGTTCTGTTCGGCTCTGACTGGCCAATGATCACACCGGAACGCTGGTTGGCTGATTTCGAAACAATCGACATCAAGGACCACCTGCGCGAGGACATTATCAAGAACAATGCCGCACGCCTGCTGGGGCTGATGGACTAATGCAGATCCCCGCCCCTACTCTTGAACATAGCTTTACTCTTCGGGTCGAGCTGTCCTCCCCCCTTTTGCTTGGGCAGGGACGGGCTGGTCAACGCCGCATCATCCCAATTGTTGGGGGTGCGGCGCTGGGACCTGACATTACAGGTGACGTTCTAAACCTCGGCGCTGACTGGCAAACGATATTCGAAGACGGCGCAACCCACTTGGACACGCGATATGCCCTGCGTACCACGGATGGCGCAGTGATCGAAATCGTCAATATCGGCACGCGGCACGGACCAGCCGAAGTCATGGACCGCCTTGCCAAGGGTGAGGATGTGGATCCTTCACTGTATTACATGCGCACTGCCGCGCGATTGGAAACGGGCGACGAACGATACCGCTGGGTGAACCACGCCCTATTCGTCTGTTCTGGCCTCCGCAGGTCTGATGCCGTGGAAATCGCCTATTACAGAGTTTGCTAACCCACCCAACGCCACCGAAATCAAGAGGATGGGAACAGCAGTCCGGGTCCCATCCCAGGATGAATGATACCAGTCGTTCTTCCGCATTGGAGACACCGAATGAAACCATTCCAGGCCCCTCTTGAAGACATTTTGTTCTCGCTCAACCACATTGCCGGGACGGACGCCTTGGCAGACTGGGACAGCGAATTTGCCGCCGAGATCGGGGCGCATTTTGCAGCTTTCGCCGAAGGCGAAATCGCACCCTTAGACGAACCCGGTGATACGCAGGGATGCACGCTGCGAGACGGTCGCGTGTCGATGCCAGATGGGTTTGCTGCCGCCTACGCCGCCTATGCCGAACAGGGTTGGCCGTCGTTGACCGCACCCGAAGCCTATGGCGGTCAGGGCATGGGCGCGCTGATGCTGGCGATCACATCCGAAATCTTTTCCGGTGCAAATCACAGCCTTCAGATGGTGACGGGTCTTGTCCCCGGTGCGGTGCGAACGCTCCTGCGTTTTGGGACCGAAGATCAGAAAGACCTCCACTTGCCGCCGCTGGCCTCGGGGGAAACGCTGGCGACGATGTGCCTGACCGAGCCCGGTGCGGGATCTGACCTTTCACGCGTACGATGCAAAGCGGAACAAAGTAACGACGGCTGGTCTATCACGGGCGAGAAGATCTTTATTTCGGGCGGGGATCAGGACATCAGCAAGCGGATTCTACATCTGGTTCTTGCGCGCACCTCTGATGATGGTGTCAAAGGCTTGTCGCTGTTTCTTTGCCCCTGCACCCTGCCCGATGGCAGCCGAAATGCGATCAGCGTGACCCGGATTGAAGAGAAAATGGGGCTTCACGCCTCTCCCACCTGTCAGTTGGCGTTCGACGAGGCACAGGCTGAGTTGATCGGGCAAGAAGGTCAGGGCCTGACGGCAATGTTCACGATGATGAACCACGCCCGCGCGGATGTTGCCTTGCAAGGGGTTGCCCAAGCCGCGCGCGCCTATGACATAGCCAGCAGCTATGCAGCCGAACGCATTCAGGGGCGGGGTTCAGACGGGGCTCAGGTCACATTGGAGCAACACGCAGACGTGCGCCGCATGCTGGACGAAATTGACTGGCTGGCAATCAGCGGTCGAGCAATGGCGCATCTTGCCTTCGTCACGCTGGAAGATGGCAGCAATCCTGACCTGGTCGAGTTTTTTACGCCCGTTGCCAAGGTCTATTGCACCGAGGCAGGAATGCGCGCTGCAGAACTGGGAATGCAGGTTTTAGGGGGTTATGGCTATCTGCGCGAGTATCGGATCGAACAGACCTATCGCGATGCACGGATCACGGCAATCTATGAGGGGGCCAACGGAATACATGCGCGCATGCTGGCAACACGACTCGCCCAAGGACCGGCAGGTGATGCCTTTGAAGCATTTGTTGAGAAAGAGAGCGCTAGATGGCAATCTCCCAATATCACTTTAACTTATGAAAGCTGGCGACAGGGCCGTGCAGAGCTGTCTAGAGGTGATCCATCCGCACTTGCACATTCATTCATGCAGGCGACCACCGAAACCCTACTGGCCTGTCTGCGTGCCCGTTTGTGTTCCGCTGCGGAACACCATCCTGACCCGGAACGGATCGCACGGATCTGCGGTTGACGCTTGGCGCCGATAAACAGCGGAACCAAACGCTTTCACCAGACGAAACCTCGGAAAAGGCTAACGCAGCATGACTGATCGACGCGTACTCATCGCTGGCGGCGGAATTGGAGGACTCTCTCTTGCGCTGACCCTGCATCAGATCGGGGTGGAATGTGTGGTGTTTGAAAGCGTCCGCACATTGAAACCGTTGGGCGTCGGCATCAATCTACAACCCAACGCGGTGCGTGAGCTGTTTGACCTTGGGATTGCACCAGAAGATCTTGATCGGTTTGGAGTCCCCGCACAAGAATGGGCTCTATTGGGTCTTAACGGACAAGAGATCTACGCCGAACCTCGTGGAACCCATGCGGGGTACCATTGGCCCCAATATGCCGTCCATCGTGGCGAGTTCCACATGGCCCTGTATCGCTGTTTTGTTGAACGCGCTGGGGCCGCGTCTGTTCGTCTGGGAGCACGGGCCACAGGATACGAGATCAACCCGGATGGAAGCGTCACGGTCATACTGAAGACAGATGCCGGAGAAATCCGGGAAACCGGAACCCTTTTGATCGGTGCGGACGGTATCCATTCAGCAATTCGGGCGCAGATGCACCCCGAACAACCTCCGATCCATTGGGGCGGGGCAGTCATGTGGCGCGGGACGACCTTGGCGCAACCCATACGAACGGGCTCATCCTTTGTTGGGCTTGGCACGCATAAGCACCGGATGGTGATCTACCCGATCTCGCATCCTGATCCCAGAACCGGGATGGCCCTGATCAACTGGATTGCCGAGGTCACATATGATGATCCTACCGCCCATGAGACCACCGGATGGTTCAGACAGGTGGGCACCGAGGATTTCGCCCATCACTTTGACAGTTGGAGATATGACTGGCTCGACGTGCCCGAACTGATACGCAATGCGGATGCAACATACGAAAACCCGATGATCGATCGCGATCCTATCCCAAGCTGGGTGGACGGTCCGGTTGCCTTGATGGGTTATGCAGCACACGCGATGTATCCGACCGGCTCGAACGGGGCCAGTCAAGCCATCATTGATGCGCGAACACTTGGCGCAAAATTCCTGGATCATGGCCTGAACCTGGACGCGCTTGCAGACTATGACAAAACACTGTGCGAACCCGTTTCCCAATTGATCCTACGCAATCGTGGGGCCGGGCCTTTTGGGCTGTTGAACATGGTCAATGACCGCTGTGGGGGAGACTTCGAAAACATCGACGACGTGATCCCAGCGGTTGAACGTGCTACATTCATGGCCAAATACAAGGTCGCTGCTGGTTTTGCACGGGATGCATTGAATGATGCGCCTCGGACCATTGCAGAGGGCGCCCAGGTTCCCTGCTAACTCGATTTCAACCCTAAGCTATCCAGCACGTTGCTTACTGCAAGGCTGAACACCTGAGCCTGCGGTGACAGAATGTCATCCGGCCGATGCATCAACCCCACAGGGCCTCGTGTAATGGATGTTTCGAAAGGTAAAGCAACCAGGTGGCCATCCGCGATTTCGTTCGCTACGACCCCTGCCGAGATAATCCAAACCGCATCCGTCCTGCGTGTGTACACACGCCCAAAGGCCCCCGAAACGGTCTCCAGACGCTGCTCAATCTCGCCGACACCATGGGCAATAAGGAACCTATCTACCAGAGATCGAATGGCAGAACCTTCCGGGGGATAGATCACTTGCCACTCGCCAATACGATTTATATCGGGATTAGACAGCAACGGGTGCCCGGCGCGTACGATAAATTCGACCCGCTCTTCATAGAGCTGCGTAAATGAAATCCCCTGCATCGTATCCGCCTGACCCAAGCGGCCAATCACAAGATCCAAATCTCCCAGCCGCAATCTTTCAACCAGATATCCATGTGGGCCGTCCATAATTCGCAGACTTGTCTGCGGCGCCAGTTCCGCAAACTCTGTCGCCACATCCGGCATCAGGCGCGCGGCAACCGAAGGCAACGCACCGACTGACAATCGTGTTTTCCCCTGCGCCCCAACCTGTTCAACACCCGTAAGACCCTGCTGAATCGCTGCAAGTGACATTTCGGCGAAATGGAGAAAGACCTCTCCCTGCCTTGTTAGGGACACACCTGATCGGTTCCGCACCAGCAGGGTGGCACCCATAATCTCTTCCAGCTCTTTCAGCGTCTTTGAAATGGCTGGCTGGGTCAGAAACAGTTTCTCGGCCGCAACTTTGAGGCTTTGTTCCCGACAAATCTGAACAAAACACTGAATGTGGCGAAACTTGATGCGCCTGTCGATCACTTACTTTCCTCTTTCGACAACCAAACCGAACGTATCTTCATTTTACATTGCAAACTTTGGCAATCAATATGTGTTTCAGCAGGGAAGGAGGAGGAGCTCATGCGCACTCAGGTCGCCATCGTCGGAGGGGGTCCGTCTGGCCTTTTGCTCAGCCAGTTGCTGCACCGCAAAGGGATCGACACCGTAGTGCTTGAACGGAAGACCAAGGACTATGTCCTAGGTCGCATTCGCGCAGGTATTCTTGAAACAGGCTTTGTAGACCTGATGCGCGAGGCGGGTGTATCCGATCGGATGGACAAGGAAAGTTTCATTCATGATGGAACGGTCATCACATACGAAGACACACAGTTTGGTATCAATTTCAGTGAACTGACCGGGAAACATGTCGTCGTCTACGGCCAGACCGAGGTAACTCGCGACCTGTATGACGCCCGCGAGGCGATGGATGGCAAAATCGTCTTTAACTCTGAAAACGTCGGTATTCATGGTGCGGATGGTGACGCGCCTTATGTGACCTATTCCGTTGAGGGCACAGAACACCGGCTTGATTGCGATTTTATCGCAGGCTGTGACGGGTTCCACGGAGTCAGCCGCCAGACCATCCCCCTGACCGTCCGCAAAGAGTACGAAAAACTTTATCCTTTTGGCTGGCTCGGCGTTTTGTCGGAAACCCCTCCTGTGCATGAAGAACTGATCTATTCTGGTTCTGATCGCGGCTTCGCACTGTGCTCGATGCGCAACGAGAACCTCAGCCGATACTACATTCAGTGCTCGCTTTCGGATTCGCCCGATGATTGGACGGATGCCGCGTTTTGGGAGGAACTAAAGCGTCGCATACCAGATGAATTCGCTGATCAACTCGTGACCGGAGACTCGATCGAAAAATCCATCGCGCCCCTTCGGTCTTTCGTTACTGAACCGATGCGCTGGGGACGTTTGTTTTTGTGCGGCGATGCCGCTCATATCGTACCTCCAACAGGCGCCAAAGGGTTGAACACGGCCGCCAGCGATATTCACTACCTCTACAATGGGTTGCGTCAATTCTACGAAGATGGCGAGAGCGAGGGCATTGACAGATACTCGGAAAAAGCCCTTGCCCGCATCTGGAAAGCCGAACGGTTCAGTTGGTCCACGACAAATCTGTTGCATCGTTTCCCAAAGCAGAACGCGTTTGACCTGAAAATGCAGCAGGCAGATGTCAATTTCTTGCGTGACAATCGCGAGGCCCAGTCAGTCTTTGCCCAGAACTATGTTGGACTGCCCTACTGATGTTAATGGCTGACCTCAATACTGTGCGCTTGCACTGGAAAGAGGATGGGGATCCGGATGGTTTGCCCATTGTCTTTGCAAACTCGTTGGGTACAGATTTGCGTCTTTGGGACAAGATCGTGTCGCGTCTTCCGAAGGGTCTGCGGATCATCCGATTTGACAAGCGTGGACATGGTTCGTCCAGTTGCCCACCTGCCCCATACAGTATGGCGGATCTGACGAATGATACAGATGCATTGCTGGACTATCTGGAAGTCTCGACCTGCGTGTTTGTCGGGCTGTCTATCGGCGGTATGATAGGCCAATCCCTTGCAGCGCAAAGACCCCAGAGGATCAAGGCACTGGTTCTATCGAACACGGCCACCAAAATGGGCGAAGCTCAAATGTGGCAGGATCGTATCAGCGCCATCCGCATGAGCGGGATCGAAAGCCTTGCCGATGCCATTCTGGACCGCTGGTTTGCAATGGATTTCCTTGCAACTGCGGAAGCAGAGGCCTGGCGCAACATGCTGATTAGAACGCCGGTTGAAGGGTATATCGGCTGCTGCGCGGCGATCGCCGGAACGGACTTGTCTGAAACAACATCCACATTAAGGGTGCCGGTGCTGGGAATTGGTGGCCGAGAAGATGGGGCCAGCCCGTCTGAGCTTGTCCGCGCTACGACGCAGCTTGTGCCAGATTCCCGTTTTGTCGAAATCGAAAACGCAGGTCATCTGCCTTGCGTGGAACAACCCGAGGCCTTTGCCGGTCACCTGACCACATTCCTGAAGGAGACATGTCTATGAGCGACCGTTTCGAAAAAGGTATGGCCGTACGCCGCAGTATCCTTGGAGATACGCATGTTGATCGCGCCGAGAATAGCAAGACCGAATTTGACCAACCCTTCCAAGCTTTGATCACCGAAGGCGCATGGGGGACCGTTTGGGCTTCGGACGGCATCAGTGATCGCGAACGGTCGATGCTGACGCTCGCCTTGCTGGCAGCGCTAGGGAATTTTGAGGAAATCCCTATGCACATCCGCGCGACGGCCCGGACAGGGACAAGCAAGCAGGATGTTCTGGAAGCGTTTCAGCATGTCGCGATCTATGCCGGCGTTCCGCGCGCCAATCATGCCCTGAAGCTTGCCAAACAGACTTATCAAGAGATGGAAAACGAATAACACTGGGAAACGAGCTGAACATCCCAGCCCAAGGAGGAGAACCGCCGATGAACAAGCCTGGCGAATTCTACCAAAGAGACCGAGAATGGCACCCGCCCGCCTACACCAAGGATTATAAAACCAGCGTCGCGCGCTCACCGCAGTATTCACTGATTTCCTTGCAGAATTCGGTCAGTGAAATCACCGGCCCGGTCTTTGGTCACAATGACGTCGATCCGCTGGATAACGACCTGATCTACAATTACGCGCATCCCGGAGAGAGCGCGATTGGTGAACGGATCATCCTTCATGGCCGGGTTCGGGATGAGAACGGACGCCCTGTTCCGAATACGCTGGTCGAGATATGGCAGGCGAATGCGGGTGGCCGCTATCGACACAAAAAAGATACTTATCTGGCGCCGATCGACCCAAATTTCGGGGGATGTGGCCGCACGATTACGGACCAAGATGGCTACTATTATTTCCGAACGGTGAAACCCGGGGCATATCCCTGGCGCAACTGGGTGAACAGCTGGCGCCCCGCGCATATCCATATGTCGATCTTCGGCAGCGGTTTCGCGCAACGCCTGATCACACAGTGTTACTTTGAAGGAGATCCACTGATCCCGAAATGCCCGATCGTGAACACCATTCCCGACCCGAATGCGATCGAGCAATTGGTTGCCGCGCTGGATATGAACTCAACCATCCCGCTTGATACCATTGCCTACAAATTCGATATCATCCTTCGTGGACGCCGATCAACCCTGTTTGAAAACCGTCTGGAGGGGAACTGATGCCTCAGGAACTGAATTATCTGAAAGAGACCCCGTCCCAGACTGCAGGTCCTTACGTCCATATTGGACTGGCGCCGGGCGCTGCTGGGTTTGACATCTACAAGCAAGAACTGGGATGGGACATCGCCGGCCCCAATGCCAAAGGGGAACGCATCCGCATCGAAGGTGTCGTGATCGATGGCACCGGTTCCCCGATCAAAGACGTTTTGCTGGAAGCTTGGCAAGCCAATGCCGACGGGATCCACGCCCACCCGGAAGACGAAGGAGACGTCGAAGACGGCTTTCGCGGATGGGGCCGTGTCATAACCGACTTTGAAACTGGTGAATGGGCCTTTGACACGGTCAAACCGGGCCGGACTCGCGCCCGCAACGTTGGACACCAGGCTCCCCATATCAACCTGTGGGTGGTTGCGCGCGGGATCAATGTCGGTCTGAACACGCGCATCTATTTTGAAGATGAGGCAGAGGCCAATGCCGAAGATCCCGTGCTCAACATAATCGAATGGGAACGTCGCCGCGCCACCCTATTGGCCAAACGTACTGAGCGTGATGGCCAGATCATCTATCGATTTGACATCAAGCTGCAAGGTGAAGACGAAACCGTATTCTTCGACGTCTGACTGATTTACCCGCCAGCCATGGGTTGGCGGGCACCCAAAGTGAAAGCCCACCATGACCAAGCCCTGCATCATCTGCTGCGCCATCACCGGCTCACTGCCACGCAAGGAAAACAACCCGGCTGTTCCAATCACCGTGGAAGAGCAGATTGAAAGCACCCACGAAGCTTTTGAAGCGGGGGCGACCATTGCCCATGCACATGTGCGTAATGACGATCAGACACCCACGTCGGACCCGGAAAAATTTGCGCGCCTCAAAGAAGGGCTGGAAAAGCATTGCCCAGGCATGATCATCCAGTTTTCGACCGGTGGCCGTTCAGGTGCCGAAAAAGAGCGCGGTGGAATGCTACCCCTGCGTCCGGACATGGCCTCTTTGTCGGTTGGCTCGGTCAACTTTCCGACACGTATCTATCCCAACAGCCCTGATCTGGTTGCCTGGCTATCAACAGAGATGCACAAATACGAGATCACCCCGGAAATCGAAGCCTTTGATTTAAGCCACATTCTGCAGGCAATCCACATGAACAAAATCGGCTCTTTGCCCGGCAAACTCTACGTTCAATTCGTCATGGGCGTAAAAAACGCGATGCCGGTCGACAAGGAGGTCTTTGATTTTTATGTCAAGATCATGACCGACCGTGCGCCCGACGCTGAATGGTGTGCCGCAGGAATTGGGGCAAATCAGATCGTCGTGAATGAATGGTCCATCGCGGCAGGTGGGCATACGCGTACGGGTCTTGAGGACAATGTTCGCCTTGATCGCGAAACACTTGCCCCGTCGAATGCTGCACTCGTCAAACGGGCTGCCGAACTCTGTGACAAATACGAACGCTCCGTCGCAACGTGGCAACAGGCCCGTGAAATGCTGGGGTTGAAAACACCCCAGATCGTGCAATCATTCGATCGTCAAAAATAACTGGAAAGACCGCCCACTATGCCTGATGTTTTTTCCCATCCTTGGCTTGGCGGTCTTTTTGGCGACGCCGAAGTGGAAATGCTGCTGTCTGCCGAAACAGTGTTGAATAACATGCTTACCGTCGAGGCCGCCTACGCACGCGCGCTAGGGCATGTTGGACAAGCCGAGCCTCAGGCGGTGGACGCAGTCCTTGCGTCACTTGCGGCGTTCTCGCCCGATTTGCCCAAATTGGCCGAAGGCACGCAAAATGATGGCGTGGTTATTCCCTCCTTGGTCAATGAAATACGAAAAACGGTTTCTGAAGAGCATCACTCGGCCTTGCACAAAGGCATGACTTCGCAGGATGTGATCGACACGGCATTGGTTCTAACACTCAAGCCGATCTTTGCCCTAATGAGATCGCGCCTTGACGCGGCCGTTCACGCAATTGACCAACTCATCACAGAATATGGTGAAAATGCCCTGATGGGGCGTACGCGCATGCAGGCGGCACTACCGATTTCTGTAAAGGACAGGATGAACAGCTGGAAGCAACCATTATTGCAGAACCAATCTCGCCTGGAACAACTCAAGCCCTCTGTTCTTTGCATTCAACTTGGTGGCGCTGTCGGAGATCGAAAGGCGTTTGGCTTGGATGGAGACGAAATTGCAGCCTACATGGCGGATGAGTTGAGCCTGAGTAATCCTACAAACTGCTGGCATACGGACAGAAGCACAATCGCCGAATTTGCCAGTTGGTTGTCCCTGGCAACGGGAGCGTTGGGCAAGATCGGACAGGATGTGACCCTGATGTCGCAGCAAGGAATTTCGGAAATCAAGCTTGCCGACGGTGGAGGTTCATCCGCCATGCCCCACAAGCAGAACCCCGTGCAGGCCGAACTGCTCGAAACACTCGCTCGTTTCAACGCCACACAATTGTCTGGCATCCACCATGCACTTGTGCACGAGCAAGAGCGGTCAGGAGCAGCTTGGATGCTGGAATGGATGATTTTGCCGCAAATGATCGTAGCCACTGGAAAAGCGCTGAGCGTTGTTCAAACGACACTAACCGGTGTTGCGTCATTGGGTCACTGACGAGTGTGGAGTAGTGTCGCAAACTTTTGGAACGACCAAAACCAGTGATATGCCAGACGCAGTTATCCTGCGATCTCAGCAAACACGGCAAGACCCCGGATTTCATGTTGTCCAATCGCCGGAACAAAGCCACGGCAACGAGGTTCTTCGCCTGCACGCTTGAGGTGAACGGTTTGGGATCTGTTGCAAAGTTTCTTAGTGACCGAAGAGTTGACACCGAACCTGCGGCTTGTCCAAAACCTGCGCGCGGCAAATAGGCCAATCACTCTCATTGTAGGTGGCACGGGCCTGAAAGTGCGTGGCGACAACGGCTGGCATCAGGAAAAGCACGGCGCCCGGAAAGCCCGTAAAACATGGCGCAAGCTCCACATCGCTCTTAATCCGGAAACGGGCGATATGGCCGCAGCGGAGCTGACCACTGAACATGTGGGCGATGAAACGGCGCTGCCAGAATTGCTCACTGATATTGATGCCGATGTGAGCCGTTTTCTGGCGGATGGTGCGTATGACGGTCAGGGTGTTGCAGATTTCTTGGAGGACAAACTCGGGACTGGGATAGAGATCGTTATCCCTCCGCCGAAGAACGCGGTTCGCGGTGAGAATGTACGGCGCAATCACCACATTGATGCCATTGCCAAACACGGCAAAGTGAACTGGCAAACTGAGACGGGATACAATCAGGGATCACGGATCGAAGCCCAGATTGGCAGGTGGAAACAGGTTATCGGCGATCGCCTGCAAGCGCGTGACCTTGCCACTCAAATAGTTGAAGCAAAAATTGCATCAAAAGCGCTGAACCGCATGACATCTCTCGGTCGTGCAGAACATGAGCGCGTTTTCTGAAGTGATGGGTCTGGGGTCAGTTCGCCCCAGCTCTGATCCATGCAACAGGGTCCTTCGTATCATCGCTTTAGGCTCAAGAAACCGGCCATTTGTTATACGTACAATTCATCTCACGCCTTAGACTGAATACAGGACGTCACCTAAGTGGACTACTATTGAAGCACAGCAACGAGTTACTCAAGGCGCTTTGGACATCACGTCCCGTCTTTGCCTTGAGACAGCTCGATACTACGACTGTGAGCAGCCTGAGCCGTCCTTTGAATGAGCGGGAACACCCCTTTATCAAGAGACATTAACTCATGCAGGGCAGCTTCAGTTGTTCCATTTGGGGACGTAACCTCCTTTCGAAGGTCGGCCGGAGAAAACGGGCTGGATCGCAGAAGATCGCCACTCCCGGAGATCATTGCACTTGCTAATTTTGCTGCAACGTCTGGTGCCAAACCCAATTCTCTTCCCGCTTCTGTTAATGCTTCCGTCATCGCGAACACATAGGCCGGGCCGCTTCCGGAAATCGCGGTCACAGCATGAAGCATTTCCTCATCATCGAGGACCACGGTCTCTCCAACTGCCTGCATCAGTTGTATTGCAAGTTCCAAATGACTGACGGTCGTGCATGCATTGCCGACAAGAGCGGTGATGCCAGAACCAACCGATGCAGGTGTGTTTGGCATTGTGCGTACAATTGGCGTCTGCGGACCCAGCAACTCTTCATAGGTCGAAATCAAAGTGCCAGCAGCGACCGACACAAAAAGAGTTTGCCCGGACCCAAATGAATTCAGATCCGACAAAGCAGTTGTCATGACCTGGGGCTTTGTCGCAATTACCGCAACAGCAGGTGGCTGTTCTGGTTGTTGGTTTAGTCGCAGGCCGCGTCGTGCAAGGCCCTCCAGCCAGTCTGACGGGCGCGGGTCCAGAACGATGATCTGTTCGGGCTCCAACCCGGCATTGAGCCATCCGCTTAATAGAGCGGAGCCCATCTTGCCGCACCCCAAAAGCAACAAGCCACGATCACCGACCTCTAATCGGCTCTGACCTTCTGGGCCCACGACCTGTTTCATACAATCAGCTCGCAACCTTCAGGGTGCTTCGTTGCACAAGTTCTTTGTAAAGCTCGCGCAATCGGCGGGTCATCGGACCAGCACCTTCATGCTCTCCGATCTGTTTTCCATCTATGGACGCAACGGGGGTTTGTGCTCCGAAAGTACCCGTCAAAAAAGCCTCGTCAGCCCCATAGGCTTCGTAAAGCGAATAGTTTTTCTCGAAAACCGGGATGTCGTTGGCCCGGCACAAGTCTATGACCTTCTGGCGGGTCACCCCGTTCATGCAATAGTCGCCGGTGGAGGTCCAAACTTCGCCACGGCGCACGATGAAGAAGTTGCACGCATTCGTCGTGTTCACAAATCCATGTGGGTCCAGCATCAGGGCTTCGTCAGCGCCAGCCTGTTCTGCCTGTAGGCTTGCGATGACGCAGTTCAGCTTTGAATGACTGTTGTACTTGGCGTCCTGACTCATCGGCAGACCGCGCACCTGAGGCACTGTGGCCAGGCGAATACCCTGGCTCATCAGGCTGTCCGCCGGTTTCGAGTGTTCCACAATTGCAACCACCGTGGGCCCGGATCGCGACAATCCCGGGTGCTGAAACGGCTTGTCCTTTGGTCCGCGAGTCACCATGAACCGGCAATGCGCATCCGTTGTCATTCCATTGGCTTTGGCCGTGTCATTCAGTGCTTGCAGGACTTCGTCCTTCGTCATGCCGACGTCAATGGAAACGGCTTTGCAGCTGTTGAAGAACCGATCCATGTGTTCGTCAAAAAACGCCCAAGTACCGTTGTAGAGGCGCAACCCCTCCCACATTCCATCGCCCAGCATGAAACCGGAATCGTAGACAGACACCATCGCTTCGCTGCGCGGGACGATCTTGCCGTTAAGAAAGATCTTGATGTCTCGATTGCGCGCGTCTTCCTGCGCGTCATGTGTGGAATGGCTTAGTGTTTGCTCGCTCATGTCATGACTCTTGCGTGGACGTTGCGTTGTAGAGGCGCAGAGGCGGCGACGACCACCGCCTCCGTTGTGTTTAGTTGATCAATCCGGCTTCGCGGAAATAGCGCTCGGCGCCCGGATGCATTGGTGCGGACAATCCGTTTACTACCATTTCCTCTTTCTTGAGGTTGGCAAAGGCCGGGTGGAACGATTTGAAGGCATCAAAGTTGTCAAAGACTGCCTTCACCATCACATAGACGGTTTCTTCCGGTACCTTCGAGGATGTCACGAATGTGGACGGAAGGCCAAAGGATGGAACGTCACCATCCACACCGCGATACAGACCGCCCGGGATGGTCACATTGCCATAGTAGGGCTTGCTTTCGACCAGTGCCTGAATGGCATCACCTTCGACAGGAATGATGTTGATGTCGCAGGTTGTGGCTGCTTCCAGCACGTTGGCGACTGGATTGCCAGCAACCATCAGAAAGGCCTCGATGGTGTTATCGCATAACGCTGCTGATTGTTCGGCCGACTTAAGCTCGGTCACCAAACCAAATTGGTCCATGTCCCAGCCCATCGCGTCTACGAGGACTTCAGCAGTGCCCCGCGTTCCGGAGCCAGGATTACCCAAGTTGATGGTCCGACCGCCAAGATCATCCAAAGACTCAATACCGGTGTCTTTTCGTGCGGCAATGATGACTGTGTCAGGATGCAGCGAGAAAAGACTGCGGAGTTCGCCGTCCGGGCCATCCTCTTCGAACAGGCTGGTCCCGTTCAGAGCATGGAACTGCCAGTCTGACTGAACAATACCCATTTCCAGCTCGCCCTCGCGCATGGTGCGCAGGTTATAGACCGATCCGCCGGTGCTCTCGACCGAACAGCGAATACCATGCTCTTTCCGGCCCTGATTAACCAGCCGGCAGATACCGCCACCGACCGCATAGTAAATGCCGGTGACACCGCCGGTACCGATTGTCAGAAACTCTTCTGCTTTCGCCGGTGCACCTGCCAGCAGCGCGGCCGCACTGAATGCTGCAAGCCCGGTATGAATTCTCCTTTTCAGGATGCCGTTCGACAACATGAATAACTCCCTTTTCACCTGTTGCGTCACCGCGGTTGCAAACCGGGTGATCATCTCTTGCTGATAGAGCGGGCAATCGCAGCCAAGGTCCGGAGCTTTTCGAATCCCCACCTGCCATAACGGTACAATAAGATTCCCATATTGTCGACAATTTACACGATTGTCGACATTCTTGAAGTGACCGGCTACCTTGAGAGCGGTCCGCAGCCGTCGACCATTGGACCGAATTGGAAGTTCAGCTGCGATCATTTTTCTGGCTATCTTGGCCTAACGACGTAATCTCGCCTTCCATCCATTGGGAATTCCATCAACAGGATCGAAATGACACGGCAAGCACCCTCATCGGAGAAATCCGGCGACACATTGAAAGACAGAACGCTGGAGCGACTCCAGAAACTGATCTTGACCGGGGATCTGGAGCCTGGCGCAAAACTGCTTGAAACTCGGGTTGCTGCTCAGCTGGATGTCAGCCGCGCCACATTGCGCGAAGCGATGGTTCAACTGAGTGAGATTGGGCTTCTTGCTTACATCCCGTTCCGCGGAACTTTCCTTCGTACACTGGATCCTATTGATCTGGACGAAATCTATTCGTTTCGAACGGGGCTTGAGAAGATGGCGTTTCAGTTCTGCTGGGACAAACGAGACCTGATTAGCCTCGCCGACCTGCAAATGCGCAACAACAGGTTATGCGATTGCATCTCGAATAATGATCCCTACGGCGCGATCATGGCAGAAATGCACCTCCACTCGTGGTGCTATGAACTTTCGGGACACACCCTTCTGCTGCAAAGCTGGGAGCGTCTGAAACCCAACCTCCAGTTTTACTTTGCCATGCATCAGAAGGCGCATGGGCGGGGCGGGCCACTTCGGGAATCCCATGACAAATACATTGAGCTCGCCAATGGTGAGAGTTTGGATGACATGCTCGCTCACCTTGAAGATCACATGCGGCAAGGCTTGGAAAACACAATGAAATTTCTGAACGAGCGAGACGTGATGTGAAAAGGTTCGAACAGGCAATCAAAAACGAAATTGGCGGAATTCTCAGCCAACGAGTTTAAACAGGTAAAGCGGCCCAAAGCCGTCGTTGCCGCAACAGGTAGGTGCTGCGGGTGCATTCGACAGGTCGCAGCTCAAAGCGGGCCTTCAAAAAGGACGTTTTGTAGTTTCCGAGACGCGGGATATGGGCGAATCCGTCACTTGTTTTAAACCTAAACTGGGCCACTGTCTGCCTCGTACATGAGTATTTCCCCCGGCTGACATTCCAACACTTCGCAGATTTTCTCAAGTGTCTCAAAGCGCACGCCTTTTACTTTGCCTGACTTCAACAAGGAAACATTCTGTTCGGTTATACCGACCAGTTCTGCCAGTTGTTTGGAGCGCATTTTCCGCCGGGCGAGCATCACGTCTAAGGTTACTATGATCGGCATGGCACACTCCTAAAGTCCTGCTCTTCACTCATCAGACAAACGCCTTGTTTTCATTCGCAATCTGCACGGCATTTGCCATGATGTGCCCTAGTGCCACGAATACAAGGCCGAGCAGAACAGAGTGGACGTCTTCTTCGTTGGCCACGAATACAATCGCAGGTTCAGAAGTTGAACTCCAATACGTCATCAAAGCGGTCTCAACCCCGATCACCAGTGTCGAGACAGGGAAGAGCGAGATGACCAACCAACCGCAACGTCGAATGCGTTGTGCGGTTTCCGTCGTGAAGATGCCATCCTGTAGGATGCCAACAAACATGTTCCGGATTGTCCAGACCAGCGCCATTCCAACGGCGTAGGTTAGAAGCCAAATCGCAGTCACAAGCAGCGCCTGTTTCGAACTGATATCTGGTACAGGGCCGACCAGATCCAACTCGAGTTGCACCTCCTGCGCGAAGGTCCCCGGATCTGTAACAGACATCCAAACGAAATATACGCCAGCTCCTAAAATCAAGAGCATGGCAATCGTACTGACCCAGACTCCGATCCGAGCGGTTGCTTGAATCTTATGCGCCAGTTCACCTTCAGTAGGCATCGATTTCCTCCAATACAATTACCTCTTGCAAAAATTATCGCAAAACAATAATAAAAGCAACCATCGCATGATTTATTGCGAGCGGATATAGCATAAGAGGAAAGCTATGTATTTTCGAGAGCTGATACTGAGTGTTGCAATCATTCTGGGCTTTGTGGCTCCCAGCAATGCGCAGGAAAGGTGGAACGGGTTTTATGGTGGTCTGTCCATCAACGGGTACCAGGCGAATTCAAAGGTGGACGGAAGCTCTGCCAACAAGCACGAAGCTGACGGGGCGGGGCTTGGCCTGCACGTTGGATACAATTTTTCGCATGGAAACGGATTTGTTTGGGGGCCGGAACTGACAGCCAGTACATTAAATGCTGATGGTAGGGAAACCGGACCGGCCCCTATTGGCAGCACCGAGTTCGAGGGAAGCTATTTCGTGAGCCCCCGCGTTCGACTTGGGTACGCCACAGACAAAGTGTTCTATTATGGCATTCTTGGATTAGGAGTTAGCGACCTGGGAGCGCGTGAGATCAATTCCGACGAGAAGAATGTACATGCGGCCTCAGTAGTTGGTCTGGGCACTGAAATCGCATGGAACGAGCTATGGTCCACCAAGCTGGAGTTAACATACAGCTCTTGGAAAAATGACGATCAGTCATTCGGATCGGTTAAGCGGAATGTCGAAACAGACATCACAATGTTCACAGTTGGTGTGACGCGAAAGTTCTAGTAATATCGCGCGCTTCCGGTGCTTCGGGTCTGGAAGCGCGTCTTCATCTTCTGAGGTAATCCTAGAAGAAGTTACTGCCAATCCAGATTGTTTGCAGAAGGAAACAGGAATTTTGAGCATCGAGAAAGATACCCTGTTCTGGGACAGAACGGCTGAAAAATACTCACGGAGCGCGATCTCTGACCAGGCCGGTTACCAGCGAACACTGAAGCGGACATGTGAATTTCTGACGGCGGACCATCGTGTGTTGGAACTTGGGTGTGGAACAGGCACAACGGCATTTAGTTTGGCGGGTAAAGTCGAAAGCTATCTGGCGACAGACATCTCAAGCGAAATGATTGCGATTGCGCGCGAAAAGCAGAAATTGGAACCCCAACAGTCTCTAAGATTTGCTGTTGGCACCGCAGAATCTATTTCTGATGCCGGTTCATTCGATGCAGTTCTGTGTTTCAATTATCTGCATCTGGTGCGAGATATTCGCGGAACGCTGTGCCGTATTCATTCACTGCTTGCTCCGGGTGGAGTGTTCGTTTCCAAGACACCGTGTGTAGGCGACATGAATGTTCTTATCAGATTTGCGCTGCCAATGATGCGAGCGGTTGGAAAGGCTCCATATGCCTGTGTTTTCAAGGCTTCAGACCTCCAAAACTGGATCGAACAAGCTGGCTTTGCCGTCGTTGCCGTAGAAAATCATGGAGCCCAAAGAGGTGAAGTTCGTCCCTACATCGCCGCCAAAAAAATTTCTCTTTCTTAGGCGAAAACCGCCTCGAATTATAAATCCGCGTGGTCGCGATCGTTAATTACCGTACACGCCACAAGCCAAGTTCTTCTGACAAAACCGGCACGACTATGCTTGTTTTACCAAAAGCTAATTTCTTATTCACCAGGCTCGATGACACAAGGCCTTAAGCCCTCTGCAGAACAGTGAAAAGCTTTAATGCTGCGTTGTGATCGCTACACTGACCGCGATTGCGAAACTTGTTCTGCACGTCAGCCAATAACTTACGTGCTTCTGATTTAGCTCCGCGGTCCGCCATCAAGTGAGCGAGTGAGATCGCTGCGCGTCTTTCCCAGCTTAGCGCCGATTGCCCCTGGGCGATCCTGATGGCGTCACGGTAACATCTTTCCGCTTTTTCAGGATCGCAAAAGGCCATGGCGAGTTCCGCTCTGGCGCAATAGGTATCCGCTTCATCCCACCTTTGACTGGTTCTTTCCATCATCGGTTCGATTGCCGCGAGTGCATTTTCGGCCTGGTCCAGCTTTCCTAGACCGATATAGGCACGTGCTCTTGCGCGCATTGGAAAACCAGTGAACAATAGCGTATTCGCCTTGATCGGCGCTGCAAGACAGTCATCGGCATCTACCAGGGCCGCTTCAAAATCGCCACGATCCGCGTAAATAGCAGCACGTGTTGTCAAGCCAATCCTGCGCCAGATATTGATCTGTGCCTGATCCGCGACAGCAAGCACATTGTTTGACCATTGAAGGGCGTCGGCGTCTCGGTTCAAATATTTCAGGTAACAAATATGACCCAGAATGTAAGCACGGCTGAGCGCAGGATGCCCAGGTTGATCCCCGGTCGCAGTTGCGTTTTCAGCGTGAGTATATGCGCTATCAATGTTGCCAAGGCACCAGTGCGTCAAAGCCAGATAAACGTTCGCGGCCGCACCTCCGTCGGTACCGAAGCGGTTAGCCTGATCGGAATCGCGCGACGGATCGTAGGCGTTGAGTGCTTTTTTGTAGTACGGCAGACTGTCGGTAAATCTGCCCATCATTGTCTTTGAAGTCGCGACCATTCGATTTGCGACACTTCGGAACCTGTGCTGATCTCTAATGTCGATATCATTCAAAACCGCGTGCCCAATAGCTTCCGCTTCAGGCAGCGAGGCGCTGACATAGCGACTGACCCACTCTCCGTATCGTATGACTGGCCATTCAGGCGCATCATCAAATCCATCAAGCAATTGGCGCGCGTGTTCAAAAGCCTTTATCGTTTCATTGGCAGTGTAGCCTTCCGCCCCGATCAATGTCACACAGTGCTTTGCTGCAACTGACAACGCCTCGGTATGCCTGTTTCCTTCCTGCTCAAGCAAGCGCAGAGCAGATTGGTAATGCGACGCAGCCTCGCGAAAAGCCGGACGTTTAACAGCTAAGCCGCCAGCTTCGCGGTATAGCTCTATAGCTTTGTCAGTCAGCCCGGCGGCTTCGGCGTGACGTGCGACAATCTCCGGAGGCGCTACATGTTCAAGGGCTGCGGCAAGCCGCTCATGTACCACGCTTCGCCGCGACAAAAGAAGGCTTTCATAGGCCGCATCTCGCACCAGCGCATGCTTGAATACATATCGTTCGTTTTCGCCCACACCACGTCGAAATACCAACTCGGCCGATGACAATCCTTCCAGACCTTCCCGCAACTCGTCCTCTTGACCTTCTGTCGCGACCGCCAAAAGGCCCAGATCAAATTCCCGGCCGATGCAAGCTGCTGACTGCGCGATCTCCTTGATCTTTGGCGTGCGATCCAGGCGGGCCATCAACGAGTCGTGGAGCGAAGCGGGAATTGCTGTTTGACCACTCTCAACTACCGCCTTGGTAAGTTCTTCCACGAACAGAGGAATGCCATCTGTCCGCTCAATGATTGCTTCCACTGTCTCGCGGTTCAGCTTTCGTCCACCAAGTCGTTCGACAATTGCATCAACACCAGCGCGGCCCAAGCGGTTCAGCGCCAGTCGTGTGGCATGGGGATGCGCCGCAAGATCGGGCTGACTGTCCGGGCGCGATGTCAACACTATCAACACCGGCGCGTCCTCTATCGCGTCGATTGTCAACTCCAACAATTCCAGTGTCGTCGGATCAATCCAATGCGCGTCTTCAAGGAAGAATGCCACAGGTTGCTGCCTGGCTAACTTAAGTACCTGACGGGACAGGACGTCCAAAGTCTTAGAACGCAACCCGGCGGGCGAGAGATCGCTTGTGCCGTAGCTTTCGGCTCCGTCCAGACCAAGCAGTTTCGCGATGATTGGAATGTCATCACGATCAAAAAGTGTTTCAAGCTTGGTCAGCCGCGCTTCATTGTCATCATCCCGTGACCACCTCGCAGCGCGGTGCAATTGCTGGGTGACGGGCCAGAACGCAGTGTCACCGTGAAAGGGAGAGCACTGATACATCAACCGCGTGTGTGGCTCATTTCCGATCGCGTCTTCCAGGGCGCGCATGATGCGGGACTTACCGATTCCAGCTTCGCCAACCAGCAATACAACTTGCCCTTCGCCGTTCCGTGCCGTTTTCCATCGCTCAAGCAACAGCGCCAGTTCCTGATCGCGACCCACCAGTGGAGGCGTCATGCCGTCCGAGCGCAGAGAAAAGCGGCTTTCCTGATCCTGCTCACCAATTACTCTGTAGGCCGCCACCGGCCCGTCAATTCCTTTCAGCGACAAAGGTTCTGTCGCTTCCATTTCAAAAGCGCCGGTGATCAGAGCCTGTGTTGCCTCCGAAACCAAAACTTCTCCGGAACCCGCTTGTGCTTCGAGCCGCGCTGCGAGGTTAGGTGCGTCGCCAACAACCGTTTGCTCCAGCGCTGTGCCTCTTCCCACAAGCTCACCGACGACAACAATGCCAGTTGCAATTCCAACCCTGCAGGAGATCACTTGCCCCCCTACATTGAGATTTCCCACGGCTTGAACAATCGCAAGGCCTGCCCGCACCGCTCTTTCGGCTTCGTCCTCATGCGCCCTGGGCCAGCCGAAATAACCAATGACACCGTCACCCATAAACTTGGCAACATGACCTTCGAAACGAGCAATTTCACCGGCAACCGCATTTTGATAGGTCCTGATAATGGAGGCCATTTCTTCGGCATCCAGTTGTGCCGAAAGGGCCGTTGATCCCACCAGATCCACAAACATCACGGTGAGTTGCCTTCGCTCACCTTCGGAGCTTGGCGTGCTGTCACCGCCATTTTCGACCGGCGCAAAGGCACGCTCTGACTGCTCCTTCAGCTCTCCATTAAGGCGTTGGATAGCAACCCAAACCTTGCGTTTTGGGCCAAGTGGTAAACCTAGCTCTACGAGGTCTTCCTCTGTTAACTCTGGAAGAGTTTCAAAATCGATTTCGACGTCGTCGAAATCCCTTGCGTAATTTTCTAGGCCGAGTTCAGCCAGCCAGCTTGCGACATCAGGCATGCACAATTCTCCACGGACTCAGCTTGCCTGATTTTGATGTTTTCACAAAGCTTTTTGGATCTGTTTCAAAGTTCTGGGAAGCGAAGACACATTACCAATGTCCGAGTAGAGTTTCCCCCGAAAGAGCACTCCCATGGACAGCACTGGTGGCTTTTCGGCCCGTATCGGACATTGGCCGTGCCCAAATTCCGTTGCGGCGCGGCCCGTCAGACCGGACTTTCGCTGCGACCACAAGAACAGGGCCGAGTCGAACTCACAGTCCGGGACTTTGCTGCCGTTCGCTTCGGTTGCGCCAATGGCCGCTTTTGGGCGTACGCCTTGACGGAGTGGCAAGGATCGGTGACCTTGGTCGCCCAGCAAAGCAGTGTTTGGTCGAGTGAGTGATTATGAGAAGAGATTCAGAAAGTTATCGCTTGGCGCAAATTCAACTTACACTGCAGGAAGCTTTTTCATCGATGAATCGAACTGGCGCTGTCAGCCCGCTGCATCAGGCACTTCGGGGCTCATTCCAGACCTCGGACGCACTGCAGTATCTGATCCATGGATCGCTGTCCGCACAAACAAGAAGGGCGGTAACGACTAATCTAATACTGCGCCGACCGCTTTCGCGGTGGCGGCAACGATCTCGTCTGCTTCTGAGTTGGTCCGTGAGCATCCTGTTTTCCTGGTTCGTGCGTATCAATCGCGAAGTAGGAGTAAATGAGGACCATCAGAGACACGAAGGCAGCCAGCCAGAATACTGTTGCAAATAACGACGTCACGGCCAGCATAGTGCTGCACAACGCCATGCCGACGGTTCCGCCAATCAATTGGGTTGAAAGTACAATCCCGCCCGCCTGTCCCTGCATATGGGGAGGGGCCGACATCGTGACTGCGCGCTGAGACGGAACAAACATCAGCGAGACGGCGGAACCAAAAAATACAAACCCAAGGAAAATAACTATCGTTGATTTCAGCATCATTCCAACCGCAATCAGGCTGAGGCCTCCGGTGATGGACACCAGACCGACAAGAGCAGGCCAGCGGGTTCCGCGCTCATCAGATAATTTACCGGCGATTGGCGCAAGAAAGATTGTGGGTACAACGGCGGGCAGCAAGGCCAACCCGGACCTAAACGGACCCCAGCCTTCAACCGTTTGCAGGTACATAGATCCAAAGACGAAGGTAGCAATCTTTGCGTACTGTGCCGTTCCGACAATCAGATTAGAGGCGGTAAAGGTCGGGTTTCGAAAAAGAGAGACCGCGATAAGCGGATCCTTTCGCCGGTTCTCAGCAAAGACGAAAACCGCAAGCGCAAGAACGCCAATGACTAGGGCGGCAAGCACGTTGTCTTGTTTCCAACCGACATCAGGTCCCTGCATTATTCCATAGACCAAAAGCGAGAGCCCGAATACTAACAGCACCATACCTGTCAAATCGAAACGCTCTTTAAGTTTTCTCGGAGGATCGCGCCAAAACCACCAGACAACAAAAGCGACGCACGTGACAACCACTGGATTGATCCAGAAGATCCACCGCCACGAGAGACCGGAAGTCAATGCACCGCCTACCAGTGGACCGACCGCCAAAAAACAGGTTCCGATTGCACCGTAGATACCCAAGGCTTTGCCGCGCTCAGCGCCATCAAAGGACAAGGCTATCAACGTCAGAGATAACGGAAAGATTGCGGCGGCGCCTACGCCCTGAATGCCACGCGCTATTAGCAGCGTTAGCCCGTTTGGAGCAAATCCTGACAACACTGACGCCACTCCAAAAACGAAGAGCCCTGCGGTCAGAAGACCTCGAATTCCGATTATGTCCCCAATTCGACCAGTTGCCGCCGCCAAACAGGCCAGTGTCAGAAGATAAATGTTGACCACCCAATGAGCAGAATTCTCTGAAAGACCCAGCTCCGCCCGTATTGTTGGAAGCGCGACGCCGACCGCTGTTTCGTCCAACAAGATAACCCCGAGGATCGCGCCCATCGCACCCAGAAGCCACCAACGATCATTTTTGTCAGCACCCAATACAACCCGCTCCGAGAAAACTCTGCGCTACGCATCCGTCGGTCCACAGTAACTATAATACATGATCGAAAAGGGTGTGTCGTAATCCTATTGGTAACTCATTATCTGCTTTCGTCTGTTACAAGTTCCTTTCGGAAAGCCTCTGAAAGCGTGACAGTTCACCGACCCAGACCCTTGTTTTTGAGTTTTGACTTAGACTTCCGGCCCTTTGCTGCCCTTGGCCGTCTGGTCTGGATACTGCGCTACGCTCGCCAGACCGGTCATTCGCTGCGGACGCAAAATCTGGATGAGATTGAACTCACAGTTCGCTGACAAAACAGCCGTTCGCGACATACGATGCAGCGGTTAAGGCGGATGCGAAGTTTGCAGAAGATCGTCGCCGTTCACTCCTCCGTCTCCAATCACTTCAACCAGGGGCGATCCCTTCCCAGCCGAGACACCTTCAAGTTGTCACGACACCGCCGCTCTTGCCGAGTGGCGCGAACTTTGCGCGTTATAAGCGACATCTCTGTTGGCCTAGCTGAGACTTGTTCGAACCGGCCTCACAGTATCCATGGATATTCTTATTGATCCTTGTCAAGATTGGCGCGGGCAAGAAGTGGTACTGTCAATGGTAATTCAGGGGGTGCTCATGGAAGAGTTGATCGAAATCGGAAGATCATTCGCCCAGGCCATGCGTGAGCGCAGGGGCCTTGCAAGTGTTGATGAAATGTATGCCGAAAACGCACAGTCGATAGAGGCAGTCGTGCCTCCGGTTCGACAATTCCGCGTTTCAAAGGGGCGAGAAGCCATCAAGGGAAAAAGAGAGGATTGGTTGGCATCGCATGAAATCCAAGAACTAGAAGTGGATGGCCCCTACGTCCACCCACCCAACCGCTTTGGTGTCCGCTTCAGAGCCGAAGTCGTTCAGAAGGCCACGGGTGAGCGTACGACCCTGCGCGAGATCGCGGTGTATTCGGTGGCGGAAGGCAAGATTGTGCTGGAAGAGTTTTTCATGCTGCCGAAGTAAGAAGAACGAATAACAACATCGGCTATTTGCTGGTTCAATCAATGCGCACGGCTTTCGGGCGAAGTGAAATTCCGGGCGGAGGTCGGGAATGCAACACAGAACAGTGGCATATTATGTAGGAGTTGATGCTGACGACGCGTCGATTTTGGAATGCGCTGAAACCGCCCATATCCAGAACGACCACTTGAATTGCGTATTGATCGCGGCCTTACCTAACCTGCCTTACCTGAAGTATGGATCAAACAGGTTCGTTGAGGCGGGTCTGCCCTCAAACTGGTTGGACGTTCTTCACGCGAAAAATGCCGCCTTGAAGTCTCGCGCCACTGAAGTTGAAACGCTTCTTGCTGGGCAGGGCGTATCTGCAAATTTAACTGACTTCATGGGACTTGGAGCAGAGTTACAGCAACTTGTAGCAGAACAAGCCAAATGCTCCGATATCGCCTTTCTAGACGCTGGATTGCGAAGAGATCCCGACTTATTTCACAAGATCGCGTGCGGAGTATTGTTTCATTCGCCGGTTGCTCTGATGATCAATGGAGATCCGTTTGCCCAACGCGACTGCGTTTTTTTGGCATGGAATGACAGCTTGCCTGCGTCCAGGGCGACGCATTTAGCTTTACCCATTCTTCTGGCGGCCAAGGAAGTTGTAATTGGATGCTTTGATTTGCCGTCGCCTGAGGACGTAGAAGGTAGTGTGCATAGATCTGACCTAGCTGAATGGCTCGGCCATCACGGTTGCAACGTGACCGTGTCGCAGTTCCAGTGCGGGGGAAATTCAGTTGCACATTGCATTCAAGAGCGAGCAAGAGAAGCGGGGGCCGATCTCATTGTTATGGGCGCTTATGGGCATTCCCATTTGCGAGAGTCAGTTTTTGGGGGCACGACGCAAGCAATGTTGGAGCAGACAAGTTTACCAGTGCTTTTCGGACACTGATGAAGTGAGCCGATAACTGTGACTTTCTGGGAGTCATAGCAATCAAAGTTCATCGGTAAATACTTGAGAGACTTTTTTAAGAGTTTGCTTGAGGTTGAAGCGTGCTCGCCCGACCGTTTTCGCCAAGGAAATCTATCACAATTGACGTTAGCTCATCCCAGTCAGTAAACTCCCTTACTCCTTCTCGTGGATCGATTTTTCGACCGAGCAAGACGACGTGCTTAAGGATCTCCCTCTCAAAATACCCGTAGTTTTCGGGCCTCACCGCGCCTGCGATCAAAGCCGTCGCATTTGGTTCAAAACCTGTTCGAAGAAGCATTTCGTCAAGATAGTCGCGTGCTTCTTCTCGACCTGACGCAAAAGCAGCTTTTAAACCGACGGAAAGCACGAGAGACTTTCGCTTCATTAAGGCATCTCTATTTGAAGCGATAAATGCCTCAAATGAATTGGGGTGCCTACGCTCGTGGACAGGGGCCAGAAGAACAACCTTGACCACATCGTCAAGCAAAACGTGGCTGGTCATTTCGTCGGTATGGATCAGCTTTGCGTTGAAACCAGCATTCTTCGCGACATCGTTGATGAAACGCGCAATCTTTTCTGTCTGGCCTTCGACCGTAGCGAAGGCGATGAGTACGGTCATTCCGATCCTCCCATAAATCGGTCTGAATAGATCGCTGATTATGAATAAGTTGCCTGCGTTGCCCTTGATCTCCATCAAAGGCGTTACTTGGGAGCGTATCGGGAGAGTTGTGGTGCGCTTTTTCTGTCCACGCAGAGCATGTTTTTAAGGAGGTTCGCGGCGACCTACATCTCGAATCAAATCAGCCTTTTTGGCGGACAATTTTTGAAACTGGCCATGGCCCAATGGCTTGTTTTGCTACCTTAATGAAAAGGCCAAGACAGCGACGAGGATTATAAAACTGATGCACCACACAGTGACCTTCACTTGTTGGCGTGCGGGCAGGTTTCTGAGCAATCTAATCATAGTCAAACCTTTCAGACAAAATCCGGTGTGACGCGGTGCCCCGAGCGATCAGATGATCTTCGACGGCGTCCATCATGGCAGGGGGGCCGCAGAGAACAAAAAGCCAGCTATCAAATTGCTTGGAAGATAAATTGCGGTCCAACAGGGGACCGTCGATCAAACCTGTTTCGCCTCGCCAATCCTTTGGCGGTTCGGATAGGACAAATACGGTTTTTTCTTTGGACAACTCCTGGCGATAAACAATCTGTTCTTCCACCCGGTTGCCATAGATAAGCCTGAGATCGTGCTGTGTTCCGCTCAACCTTACCTGACGCAAAATGCTTAACATCGGCGCGATCCCGACACCACCTGCGATCAGAACAATGCCTGTCTCAGTGCGGTGGCTGATCGACAGATTTCCGTGTGGGGCATCCAGATAGACCGGGGTTTGCGGAGCGATCTGCCTGAGACCGCATGTGAAATCCCCAAGCTCCTTTATCACGAATGAAACTTCGGGGCCTTCGGCTGGTGCCGAACTAATCGAGAATGGGTTCTCGTGCAGCGAGAAAGCACTGTGGCCGACATTTAGCCAAGCAAACTGCCCTGCTTCGAAGGTTAGACCATTGTGACCATGGGGCTTGAGGCGCAACTCCCATTGTTTCGGTGTTAGTCGAGATACAGACGTGACTCGCCACGGCCTTTTCCTGTGACGCAAAGGGCAAAGGAGATAGACATAAAGCAAAGTTCCAACTGCAACACTGGTCAGGGCAAGCCAGAGATACGTCAACAGCGGATGCCCACCGTAGCGCCCAGCATAGACCGTGTGGTGCAACAGCAGGGACGCAATCACCAAGGCTCCCAGCCCGTGCAAGAGGCGCCATGTCTCGTACTTGTAATCAAGGGAATTACGGGTAACCGCCGAGGCGACCAAAATGAACAGTAAAAAATAAGCGCCGATGCCCGATACCAGAGCTGAAAAGTCGGTCGAAATCGTAAGTTGGTGTGTTTCATCCCACGGGCGGCGTCCGCCAGAAGGCGTACCCTGATACAGAAGCGGGTGTATCAGTGCAAAGCCGAGTGCTGTACGCGCCATCAACTGATGCACTCGCATGGTTACATCCATACCCAGACCGGAAGAGATGAACCTGAACCGGCCAGACAGCAGGAACTCGACTAAGATTATTGAAAACGCAAGCATTCCAAGCCCGGACGCGAGCTCTTGATGAAATGAACGCGGTGGCCATCCCAGAGACCAAGAAAAACCCAAGGGAGCCAAGATCAGCAAAACGTAAATCAGCGCCAGATAAGGCCATTTCATACGGTTTTGCTCCACTGCGCCAAAGGTAGGCAACTCGGGCTCATTTAGAATAAACGCTAAGCTGACCTGAGGTTCCGATCAAGACTACTGAGATTGGTGTTAACTCCAGCACGACCTGGCAAGTCTGTTGGACGACGGTTCCCGTTTCTGTTCGCTCAACCGGTGCGAGCGATCTGGTGACGGATGAGGTTGCATGCTTGCGCAAGATCAAGGTTCTTGACTGTGTTTTCTGTCATAATGTTGCGCGCGCGAAATCAGACCAAGGAGGAGGCTCAAAAATGCTAGAAGACAAAAAATCCCCGCAACTTTTCACTGGAACGCATCCGCTCTCCGACAGCTTTCGACGTGAAATGGAAACCCTGATGTCGCGTTTTTTGGGGGGAGGATCACCCTTCCTACCGATGGAAACGGCTGCGCAACGCACGGGTTTTCCGTCTCTTGACATGACAGGTGCGATTTCACCGGCAATCGATGTCCAAGAAACGGATTCTGCGATTGTCCTGACGGCTGAATTGCCAGGGCTCGAAGAGGATGATGTGGAAATTGAAATCAAGGATCGCAGGCTAATCCTACGCGGTCAGAAGAAGATTGCGCATGATGAAACGGGCGATCTACGTGTCAGCGAAAGAAGCTATGGCAGTTTTTCCAGAGCCATGTCGCTGCCAGACACAGTGGAAATCGACAAGATTTCCGCAACATTCGACAAAGGCGTTCTGCATATCGAAATGCCGAAGACTGAGCCTCAGGATCCAAGCCGTAAGATCAAGGTATCGTCGAAATAGATGGTCTGGTGGCTCGATACCGTGCAAAAGAATGCTAAGGCAGAGGGTCGATCGTGGATAGGCCTTCTTCGAGTTGCGGCAATATTGGTGTCTTTGGTTGAATCCGGGCAGGCATCGCAAGTGTATGTAAAAAAGTGTTTTTTGCACATTCGTACCAGACCATGGGTTTGGTGTTGAAGCGTGGTAGAATGCCCTCACGCGTTTGGGTAGGGGGCCACAATGCGAAAACCAGAAGAGAGTGGCATGACACCCTCAGGACATGCTGGTGAAGGTGAGGTTCGGGCCTTTCTGGAGAGCCTGACCGGACCATCGCGGGGAAACGTGAACTGGCTTGTCGATAAAGCCCTAACTGTTTCTGTTGATGATGGCAGGGTGCTAAGCCTTCGACCTAAAGATGACCTGCCTCCCCATGATAACGATATTGCCACCCTGCAATGGGCTGACGACGGTTATACGATAACCGCGTCAGCAGGGCGCAATGTGTGGGTAAACGGACAAAAAGCCTCATCGGCGTCTCTTAACCATGGCGACATGATCGAGTTTGGCGAAAAGGGCCCTATGTCTCGATACAGGTTGTGCGATCACTCATTCCCCTCACACCACACAGTCGAAGATATCCTCAGTGACGCATATGCTTACACCCGAACGAGCCGTCGACCTTTCGCCAAAAAGATGTCTGGTGCCCTGCGCGACAGTGGGAGGCGGCTTGCCTCTCAAACCACGATATTGTTCAGGATCACAGTTCTTGCGACGCTTCTTGTGATCGGGGGGTTTGGGTACCTGCTTTACCAAAACGACCGGCGCTTGGCGGATAGTCTCGAACAGGAGTCCCGCAAGATCGAAGCGGTCGCGGTAATGCTCGCTCAGACGCGAGAAGACGCACTTACGCCTGATGACTTTGCTTCGTTGCGTGACGCTTTTGAGAACCAGGTCTTGTCGACTGAACAACGTCTTGGAACCTTGGAACAGCGGGCGGGAGCACCCACGCGCGTAATCGCTGCCTCGATTCAATCCGTCGCGTTCATTCAAGGGGCTTATGGGCTGCGCCACGTGGAAAGCGGGAAGATTTTGCGGCACGTGTTGGGACTGAACGGAGAAAACCTGAAGACCCCGTTTGGCCAGCCTTTGATCGAACCGGACGGGACAGGCGAACCTGCAGAATTTCAATTCACCGGAACGGGCTTTTTGATCGCTGGGGTGCCGTTGATGGCCACCAACCGCCATGTCGCTTTGCCTTGGACTTCGGGGAACCGAGAACAAGCGCTGATAGACGCGGGTCTTGAGCCAGAGATGTTGAGTCTGCTGGCCTATTTGCCTGGTCAGACTGAACCAATAGAGGCGCGTTTGGTCCGGGTCAGTGAAGCCGCAGACTTGGCGGTTTTGGCAGTTGAGGCAAGCCGCGTTCAGGACCTCGGAATTCCGTTGGCGGATGCCACGTCGCGCGTTGGTGAAGAGCTTTATCTGTTGGGATATCCAACGGGTTTGAAAGCTTTGATCGCGCAGGCTGGTCCGGGCTTTCTAGAGGAACTGGAGGCAGAAGGAACGTTGAACTTTTGGTCGATTGCGTCCCGGCTTTCCGCTCAAAGCAAGATTCACCCGCTAGCAAGCCGGGGGATCGTCGCGCGGACAAGTGGGAGCGCCATCGTTTATGACGCCGAGACCACAACCGGTGGGAGTGGAGGGCCAGCATTGAATCGGAGGGGCGAGGTCGTTGCCATCAATGCTGCGATCCTGCCCGAGTTTGGTGGTTCAAACATCGGCGTCCCGGTCTCACATCTCAGAACTCTGCTAGGAGAGGTGGAAAGCCAGTGATCATTCGGTCGTTCGGAAGCGCGAGTTTTGAACGAAGAACACTGTAGCGAGTGGAACGATCACTGAGATCAGGGCCACGGAGATCAGCAAGTAACCAAGTTGACTGTAGTCCGCAGTCGACGTGACCTCACCGGTTTCGGGCTTGGTGACAGCGCGCGTGACGACGTATGTCTGGTTGAGGTACTTGGTGCTGAGGCTGCTGGCCGACAATGCCATGTTGGTAAACGATGCCATCACGGCAAAGAAGGTCGCTTTCAAATGAGTTGGGGCGTTGCGTGCAATCCAAGCCAACATCGGGACCATGGCGATCTGTCCGAGTGGAGACTCAACAGCGGTGTCGAGAATGGCAATAAATCTTGCGTCTACAATTCCGCCAGTACGTTCAGCTGTCCATTCATGAATGCCGTAGTAGAGAGCAAGGTTAGGCAGCGCGAGTATGCCTGCGGCGATTGTCAGCAATATCACCACATGCGCAATTGAGCGGTTGGCCATGAATGGTCGCAGAACAATTAACCCCAGCAGCGCCAGCAGCGAAGTCAACAAAGCCAAGATTGCCAAGAATTGCTCATCGAACTCTAGTTCATCGATTTCAAACCAGGTCAGGCCTGGTCCCGGCAGAGGAACGGCACGGAAAACAAAAATGATTGTCGCTGTCCCAATTAAGGCTTTGGCTTGGGCCGGTTCCAGCTCTTTGAGCAGGCGCGACATGAGGTACAGAATTACCGTTAGGGAAACCGCGAAAACTGTTTCCTGCGCAAATTCGAAATCAGCGGTTCCCAGCACGATGCTGAGCACCACGAATGCGACGCCGCCGAGCAATATGGACCATTTGACTTCGGTGACTGCGTCCGGTGTGTGGGGCGGGTGGCCCCGCTGGACACGTTGACGCTGGATCAAGCTGTGAAGAACGACTCCGCTGACCGATAACACGGGTATGACCAGTGCTATCAGGTACACTTGGCCATAGAGCGCAAGGCGTTCGGATTTTTGCAGATTTTCGGTTCCAGAGAAAATCCAGATGTTTACAGCCGCAACCGCCGCAAACCCGGAAATGATCGCAACTCTGCCCAAGGTCTGCATTGTCGTGTGCTGTGCACGGGTTTCTTCAGGTGTAAACGGGAGGCCGTGCTGGTTGACCTTGGGAACCGCCTCGACCGTCATGGCGTCGGCAACAACGTCCTGAATGGCATAGCCCGAAGGCGCCAACAGCAGGGCAACAACATACCAGTCTTCCAGTGGCATGAAACTGGACATCTGTGCAGGCGCGGTCACAAGCCCATACATTGTTAGCAATGACAACGTGATCAGGGATGCGCCAAACAGGATCAGCAGGGACTTCCAGCGCCAGAACAGGTCCACGACATGGCCAAGCGGCATTTTGAGTATCCACGGGATACCAGCCCAAAATGCCAGTCCTGCAACGAAAGAGGCGGATAAATCTAGATAGTCTTTGAGGAAAAAAGCTCCGACGACCGAGGTCAGGCCGGACACGCCGGCAGCGAAGTAGACCATCAATGGCGGTAAATACGACCATTGCAGCTGCTGAACCAGATCTACAAACGTTCTATGCCACCAGGCTGAAAGTTTTGATCCTATTGAAGTTTGGTCAGTCGTCATTTGCCATGGCAGCCAGTCGAAGCCTTTGGGTCATTGTGTCTAGTTAGAGAAATCCAGATCCGAAAAGCAATGCACTGGTGATCACCCCAAGGATCGGCACGACAAGAGGAACACGGAAATGCTTGGCGGCCTCGTCCGGCTTCATCTTCAGCAAGATCAGCGAAGTGTTGACGAGCACAAAGACGCCCAGAACGATCTGAGACGTGCGCTCTGCCAGAGTGCCAATCGGTAAAGTTTGAGTCAGCAGAACGATGATCGCCACGACCAGCAATGTAGCGACAACTGGTGTCTGTGTTGCTTTAGGCACTATTGCCAGAACTTTCGGCAAATGGTCACGGTCAGCAAGCCCGTAGATCACCCGCGAGGCCATGATCATTTGGATCAGTACTCCATTGACTGTCGCCACAATCGCGACCGCGGAAAAGCCCTGTTTGATCACCTCGGGCGCGTTTGAAAACACAAGCGCGAGGGGTGCTGCGGACGTCGAAAGAACATTGATCGGAACAACAAGCAGAACTGTCATTGAGATTCCCAGATACAATACAGTCGCCAGAACGAGCGTTAGCAAAATCGCTTTTGGGATTGTGCGGACGGGGTCTTTGACCTCTTCTGCGACATTGGCCATGTCCTCGAAGCCTACAAACGCAAAGAAGGCGAGGAGTGATGCCGCGAAAATGCCTCTCCACGCGTCGAGTTCAAGCGGGGGAAGCATCAAACTGATCTCGTATCCCTGCGGATCCTGAATCGACATACCCCAGCCAATCACAAAGAGAAGGCCTGCGATCTCGATGATCGTAATGACAGCCGCAAAAAAGACCGACTCAGTGATCCCCCAGAGCGCGATTAGACCCATGATCAAAACGACGATGATGGTCAAAAAAGGGATCGCAAAACCGGTTAAAGCGTGCAGGTATGAAGCTGCTCCAATTGCAACTGCAGAGGCAGAGATAACCCCTGAAGCTGCGACCGCGAGGCCGACGAAAACCGCCATCCAGTTTTTCTGGAATCCCGCCTCAACATAGGCTGCTTCACCTGCGCTGACGGGGAATCGTGTTGCGAGTTCTGCATACGAAAGCGCGGTGAGTGATACGACAATTGCGGCCACAACGAACGAAAACGCTGCAAACGGTCCAGCAATGTCTGCTGTCGCGCCGACTAAAACATAAATGCCCGCTCCGACCGTTACCCCAAGGCCATAAAGCGTGAGCAACGGGGTAGTAAGGGCCCGCCTGAGTTTCTGTTCGTTTGGATCAACAGAGTTCATAAGTGATTTCCGCCAACTGCCCACTCCGAACGTCGTCAGTGGCGTCCTTCTCATTTTTTCTCGATTGGCGCAGTGGCTTGATCCTATGGTCAAAGCTGCACCGAATGCCGTGTGTCTCAACCTGGGCACATTGGGTGCCAATCAACTAACTGGGGGCTCGCCATCACTCCTGCCGAGCCCCCGTGGGTGGAACTTCCACTCCTTCAAAATTCCATTCACCTTTGTGTTTACTTGGGGACAGGACGGTGAATGTAGAATATGTTGAAACATTCTAATTTCACTATGTAATTCATGTTGGTGCTTTGATCTATGTCAATCAACTCGCTACGTCGGGTCTGCCAGGCTGAACGCAAACCAACTGTCGTTTGTCGTTGGACTTAAAGACAAAGCAAACATGTCAGGCGGTGTGAGATTTAGGGTGGAAAGCAATTCGTGATGCTCTGGAACCTGTTACCAGACTTGGGCTCGGATGGATGCGCTCAGATGGTTGCATCGCGTGCCTTATCACCCCTGGCGAATTCTCAGGCATATGAACATATTGGAAGGAGAACCGTCTGCGCGCAAGGGTGGTGAGGTCAACGATGAGGTGGCGTAGTTGTAGGCCGGCAGGAATAAATTAGGCGCGTACACCAAACGCTATTCGACTGAAACGCCAATCCTCGTACAGGAGCGTCCAAAATGAGCAAGGTCAAAGTGCTTTCTTAAGGATGCCTTATAATTAGATCTTCTTCCGGGGCAGCAAATTGGAGGAGCATATGCAGATTTTTCGAGGGATTTTACTGGCACTGTTCGTCACGGGGCCCGTACTAGCGCAGGAGGTCAGCGTTGATGAGGGAAGTGATTTGTACCGGACATATTGCTGGCAATGTCACGGTTTCGAAGCAACCGGAGACGGGCCAATGGCGGAAATGCTGGCTATTCGAACACCTGACCTTACCAAATTGGCGGGCGAGAACGGCGGTGTGTTTCCGATAGATCTTATAGCTGAACAGATTGACGGTCGTTCACAATTGCTCGCCCATGGGGGCGAAATGCCAATCTTTGGCGCGGTGTTTGAGACAGACCAACAAATCGCGGTGGCTCTGCCTAATGGGCAACCTATGATGGTAGGCCTGCCGTTGGCGAATTTGCTCGCCTTTCTTGAAGCGATCCAGTCTGAATAGTTACTGACCAATCTGCTCATCTGTGTCGGCCGTTCGTCTGATTGACATGAGAGTCAACGGCGGCCCCAACACCTCGAAGGCCAAAGCACTGGCTAGAGTAAAGGCCATGATCGACGCGGCCCAATGTGGAAATTGCTCTCCGGCGACGAGGGCCATTCCTACCGCGACACCGGCCTGTGGTAACAAAGCTGGACCGTACCAGCCGGTCTGACGGCTAGGCAGGCCGCCAAGTCTCGCTCCGCAATAACCCCCGACGAGGCGGGCGACAGCGCGCAAAAATAGGAAAAGAGCACCAGCCCAGCCCATCAAGCCGAAGGCTTCAATTTCCAACGTGGCGCCAGCCAGTAGGAAGAACAAAATCATGAACGGCCACTGAATGTGCTCGATCTCATGAAAAGCACGGTCATGATGGCGGGCAAGATTTCCGATCACTGCGCCCGCAACCATGCCTGCGACAAGGAACGAAACTTCTAGCCACAACGAAAGGCCTGCTGTCAGAAAGACGATTCCCACCGCTTCGGCTTGCATTGGCTCTCCCGGCTTCAAGCGACCTGTGAGGTAAGCGGATGGCACGCCTAGCGCGGAACCCAACAAAATAGCCCCTCCGAAATCCCACATCGCTGTGGTCGTGACGGTGGCCCAACCATCCGAATGACCGGCCAGAACCAAGGAGATGCTGAAAACGATCAGACCCCAAGCGTCATCAATTGCGACGACGCCCTTTAATGTCTCGGTGAAGCTGTTGGACACCCCAGATTGCTTGATCACGTCTGTCATGGCGGCCGGAGCCGTAGCCGTAGCAATTGCTGCCAGCACCAATGCCAACCCGAAAGGTACGCCGATTGCGGTCAATCCAGCAGACACGATAACAAGGGTTGCAACCACGATTGAAATCGAAATCGTCAGAATGGCACTGCCATGCCGAACCAGGTTCTCGCGGGTTAAAGACCCTCCAAGAATAAACGCGACCATCGTTAAAGCCACAATGGAAATCTCGTCGAACCACATTGCAACGTCGAGTGGGATCAACCCCATTCCGGCGTTCCCGGCGATTAGACCGAGGAAAAGTAAGGTTGTAACACGAGGAAGATGCGTGACCCGGCCAAGTTGGTCGGCCGCCAATCCGGCAAGGAAGAGGACACCTAGGGTAATCAGAAAGCCGGCAGTGTGCATAGAGATCCAAGCGTTAAGTTCTTGTCTAAACTACTTTAACTCCAACCCTGCCATCTTGGAACCGATGTCGGAGAGAATGCCAATGTCCCGTCGCAGCCTAAGCCGAAGATCCTAAAAATGGGGGATATTGATCTGTATTAAGGCGAAAGCGCGCCGCAGGTGGCACAATAGTTCATTCAGGAAATGAGGAGGAACTTTTGATGCCGACAAAGAAATCTAGCACAAATAGCCCGACCTCACTTGTGGATGTTTTCAAGCAAATGCAGCCGCCCATGTCTGGCAATCCAGCCTTCGGTGCCCAGATCGAACAATTTTGGGACGCGCAAGAGAAATTGCTCGAAGAAACCGAGGCCTTTGCGCAGCATTGGTTCGAACGGCGTCATGAGGCGGTGCGGACGGCTCTACAAGCTGCACGCAAAGTGTCGTCTGCGAACCCGTCCGATCCATCGAAAGCCCTTCAGAGTATGACGGAATGGCAGCGCCATTCGGCGGAGCGGTTGGTTGCTGACGCGCAGGAATGGTTCGAAACCGTGTCTCGTTGTGCATCCTATGTCGCTGAAACCGAAGCTGAAGCTGTTGAGAAAACAGTTGATGACGTTGCAGCCGCTACAAAGAGCGCGGGGAATTCTTCAAAGTCCGAGCCTGTTTAGGGTTCGTGCCGCCGAAAAACCAAACTGAAATCATCGGAGCAGTAGATAGGAGGTCAAATGTACAAGAACATCCTGATCCCGGTTGCTCTGGACAAAGAACACGACACTCAAGCGTCGTTTAAGGCTGCGCGCCAATTGGCTGATGCCGACGCTGTTTTCACCGTTGTGCACGTCCAAGAACCTATTCCGGCATATGTGGGTTCTCAGATTCCAAGTGAAGTGCTTGCACATACGCGGCATGAGATATTGGAGAACCTGCATAACACTGCCTCTGAAATTTCAGACGCGAAGGTACACCTCATCTCCGGGCATGCGGGTAGGGCAATTGTCGACTTCGCAAACCAGAGCGACGCCGATTGCATCGTCTTAGCTTCGCATAAGCCCGGATTCGAGGACATATTTCTAGGTTCCACTGCGAACAGAGTCGTGCATCATGCCAAGTGTTCGGTTCACGTAATTCGGTGATCCAAAGCTAGCGATGCGAGATCTCTATGGGGTCTTGTCAGAAGAACTTGGGTAGAGTGCTGCGGGGCGGTTGCGTATCTTTTGCTCATTAGCAGACCTGCCTCTTTCAAGTACTTTAAAACCAGTCTCGAAATCATCCGCCTTGCGGTGATGTTGTACATCCGTTTCACGCTCATTCTGACGTCAGCAAAGCACATCAAACTGCAATTGGTGCAAGCACCGCGAATCCACACTTCGTCCGCAACGTAGACGTTTCAGCAAGTTGCAGCGAACGTCCGAGTTGCGGATATTTTGTTGAAAAACTCTTCCTTGATCGGTGCATGAACTGCTGATTCAATTGTTCCAATGGGTGGGAGGATTGAGCGATGTTGGGACCGAGGCAGGAAGCGCAATCGTCGCTGTTCTATGAGTTCTCATTGGAGAACCACGTTCCCCAAGATCACTTACTTCGATCTATTGATCGCTTTGTCGATCTGAGCAGCATTCGAGCGCATCTCGCGGATTTTTACAGCCACACCGGTCGTCCATCGGTCGATCCTGAGCTGCTGATCCGGATGCTGCTGGTCGGCTATTGCTTCGGCATCCGCTCTGAGCGACGGCTGTGCAAAGAGGTGCATCTGAACCTGGCATATCGATGGTTTTGCCGCCTCGATCTGAATGACCGTATCCCGGATCACTCGACGTTCTCCAAGAACCGGCATAGACGCTTCCGCGCGAGCGAACTGCTGCGCCACCTTTTCGAGACGACTGTCGCGCGGTGCATCGATGAAGGTCTAGTCAGCGGTCAGCGCATGGCAATCGATGCCAGCTTGATCGAAGCCGATGCAAACAAACAAAACTCAACGCCAAAGGAAGAATGGGATGCATCAACCATCGATCCAGAAGATGCGCCCCGTGCGGTCCGCGAATATCTCGACACCCTGGATGAGGCGGCTTTCGGAGCTGCGAGCGAGGTGCAGCCCAAGTTTACTTCTCATTCTGACCCTGCCAGCCAATGGACGGCAGCGCGTAAAGGGCCTGCTTTCTTCAGCTATTCCGACAATTACCTGATCGACACGGATCACGGGGTTATAGTCGACGTGGAAGGCACCAGATCAATCCGGCAGGCAGAGGTCGGATCGACCAGGACGATGCTGGACCGTGTGAAAGCGAAGTTCGATCTACATCCGGAGCGCCTGATCGCTGACACCGCCTATGGCACCGGGCCGCTCTTGGGTTGGCTTGTCGACCGCAAGATCGCACCACATATCCCGGTCTTCGATAAGTCCGGCCGCAACGATGGCACCTGGACCCGCGCCGACTTTGAGTGGGACGCAGAAAACGATCAATATGTCTGTCCAGAAGGTCACGCCCTGAAGCAGTTCCGCCGTAACTACTCAGACCCGAACAGGGGGCCGACTGGCAAGGGCACTGCACGTTATCGCGCCTTGAAAGAGGTCTGTCAGATCTGTCCATCCAAAGCCAAATGCTGTCCAAACACCGAAGCTCGCAAGATCACCCGTGAGGAGCACGAAGACGCCCGTCAGGTCGCACGCGACATCGCCAAGACCAAGCAATACGAGATCTCGATGAAACTCAGGAAGAAGGTCGAGATGCTCTTTGCCCACCTCAAGCGCATCCTCGGTCTGGGACGGCTCCGATTACGCGGACCATGTGGTGCCAATGACGAATTTCTCCTCGCCGCCACAGCCCAAAACCTCCGCAAACTGGCCAAGATATTCCCTGCACCGCAGCAAATGCGCAAAGCCTGAATGGAAAGGCACTCGCGCTCTGTTCAAAGCACCACTTTCTGCGTCAGAAACACGTTGTTTTTCAACAGAATCAGCTCATAGCGGACTTTCACTGCAGGTGCGAACTGATTTGCGGAAACAATGAATACCGGTCATTCAAAATGCTGGATCGACATACATGGTGAAGAAGGCTATCGCTGGTGAACTATCTGCGTTGAGGCCATCTTCTCCACATGCTAGTTCCGTTGGAGTGTTAGCGCATTTCGTCGTTACAGCTTAACGCTCAAAAGAATGAAATTAGCTCGGGTCAGAGAATGGGTCAGGAGGAGTATTTAGTCGAAGATGACGCATGAAAGCCCGTGCGATCCTTGGGACTGGTTTTTGATCTGAAACCACAAAGTGACTGCGATACCGCATCGGAGACTCAAATCGGACAAATGCCAGATCGGGAGATCGGTAATGGTACACTGGAAAGGGATTGATAACGGCCAACCCCAACCCTTCACGTGCCATGTCAGCAGCGGCGAAAGAGGTGGAGACTTCGGCAACGATCCTCGGTTCGGCGCGAACCTGATGAAGCAACCGGTCAAGTTGTCCGCGCCGCCCATGCCGATATGTCAGGGCAATCAGTTCCTGTTCATGCAGGTTGGATGGTGCAAGCGTTGCGCGTTTTGAAAGCGGATGTTCAGGGCGCATGACACAAACCGCTGGTGATTCACGAAATGGAATAAGTTTGATGCCAGCGCGGCTTTGTTCAATCCCGGTGACTGCCAAATCAAAGCGGTTCTCAAGTACACCCAGAGTAACCATATCCGACGTTGTTACTTCCAGATTGACAATAAAACCGGGGTTTCCGCGAATGAAGCTGGCGATAAGGGATACGATGTATCGATGTGCATAGCTGGGCGGGGCCACGAGACGTAGTGTTTCCTGCACGGTTTCTCCGGGGCCATCGATCCTGTCCAATGCCTCGAAAAGGGGATCCAGGCGCATATTGAGCCTTACGGCCTCCTGTGTGGGTCGCAACCTGCCTGCGTCCCGCTCGAACAGTGTTCTGCCCAGTCGAGCTTCCAGGTTGCTGACTGACCTGCTTACAGCAGACTGAGACAAACCAAGTTGTCGGGCGGCCGACGCGGTTGTGCCAGATTGCATGAGTGCGCGCAGCGCCTGATACTCGGGCAGCGAATGCCAATTACGCGGTTTCTTCATTCCCCGGTACCCGCATGATTCCGACTAGCTCTATGAGTAAAACTCATCGATTTTTTTTGCAATTATGATGATAGCGTCTGCTAGCTTGTGTCGAAACGATACTTAATCGGGTGATGCGAGGTTGAATACTTCTCCTCTTATCTTTGACGGTCACAACGACGTTTTGTCAAAATTGTCTTCGTCAGGTGGTCTGTCTGAAGCTTCTCGCTTCCTTACCGGGCTCGATGGCGCGGTTGATCTAGTTAAATCCCAAGAGGGTGGGTTTGGCGGCGGTTTCTTTGCGGTCTGGGTTCCTTCGCCCATGGATGCCGACGCAAAGATGGAGGAAATGGTTCGACCAAGCTATGATCTGCCGCTTCCGGATCAGATAGACGCAGAAGACGCCCTGCCTGCCGCCCTGAGCCAGATTGCCACTTTGCTTGAACTGGAACGGTTGGGCGCTTTGAAGGTGGTCAGGTCAACCTCGGATATCCGGGCCTGCTTGGCGCAAGATCAGATAGCCGCCATTTTCCACATCGAAGGCGCCGAAGCGATCGATGCTGATTTGCATTCCCTCGACGTTTTTTATGCCGCAGGCTTGCGATCGCTGGGGCCGGTTTGGAGCAGGCCAAACATATTTGGCCACGGGGTGCCGTTCAGGTATCCGTCAGGACCGGATATTGGCCAGGGATTGACAGATCACGGACTACGGCTGGTGCAGCGCTGCAATGCGCTTGGCATCATGCTGGATTTGTCCCACCTCAATGAAAAAGGGTTTTGGGACGTGGCGCGATATTCAGATGCACCTCTGGTTGCGACTCATTCAAATGCCCATGCCATCTGCCCGCACGCGCGGAATCTGACGGATGACCAGCTTCGCACGATTGCGGAAAGCGACGGGATGGTCGGGTTGAATTTTGCCGCAGCATTTCTGCGCGAAGACGGTCGGATGCTGTCCGACGTGCCGCTTACACAGGTCCTGAAGCACCTTGATCATCTGATCGGTATTTTGGGTGAAGATCGGGTTGGGCTTGGTTCCGACTATGACGGGGCAGTGGTGCCTGAAGATGTGACCGACGTCTCGATGCTACCCCGATTGAGAGATGCCATGGAAACCCATGGATACGGCGAAGAGCTCATCAAGAAGCTCTGCCATGAAAACTGGTTACGTGTACTCGAGAAGACCTGGGGATCGTAACCGTTAATGAATGACTTGATGACAGAGAGGACAAAATGAACGCATTTAATAGATTACTTACCGGTGCGGCGTTGGGATTGGCGCTGGCAGTGACCTCGACTTCCGCAATGGCGGAAACGCCGCCAAACATGCTGGTGATCGCACATCGTATTGACGACATCACAACACTGGACCCTGCCGAAAGCTTTGAATTTGCCGGGTCGGATGTCAGCCGCAATGTCTACCAGAAGCTTGTCAATTTTGACCCTCTGGATCTGGATGCAGGATATCAGCCGGATGTTGCGGAAAGCTGGGATGTTTCGGAAGACGGCAAATCGATCACCTTCAAAATCAGGGAAGGTCTGACCTTTCATTCAGGCAATCCGGTGACCGCCGAAGATGTTCAGTTTTCACTGCGTCGCGCGATCATTCTGAATAAGACTCCGGCCTTTATCCTTACCCAGTTTGGGTTCACTCCGGAAAATGTCGAACAAACGATTGTTGCAGATGGCAACACTCTGACGATCACAACCGACAAGCCCTACGCGACATCCTTTGTTCTGAACTGTCTGACCGCGACCATCGGTGGCATCGTCGACAAGAAGACGGTGATGGAACACGACAAAGATGGTGATCTGGGCAACGAGTGGCTCAAGACCAACACGGCGGGCTCCGGTGCCTATAGCTTGGTGAGCTGGAAGCCCAATGAAAGCGTAACATTAAAGTCCAACCCTGATTTCTATCTGGGTGCCCCGGCGATGGAGCGTGTTGTTGTCCGCCACGTTCAGGAAAGCGCCAGCCAGCGCCTACTGCTCGAACGTGGGGATATCGACGTTGCCCGCAACCTGAACCCCGAAGACGTGGCAGGGGTGTCCTCGGTCGCTGGTGTTAAGATTGCAGACGAACTTAAAGGCCGTCTGATGTATGTCTCGCTGAATCAGAAGCACCCCGAGCTCAGCAAACCTCAGGTTCGTCAGGCATTCAAATACCTGATCGACTATGAAGGGATGCGCGACAGCTTCCTGAAGGGTCAGTACACAATCCATCAGAATTTCCTGCCGCAAACCTATCTGGGAGCATCGGACGAGAATCCGTTCAGCTTCGATGTTGAAAAAGCCAAAGCGCTGCTGGATGAAGCCGGTGTAAGTGGGCTTGAGATCGAAGTTGGCGTACGCGAAGCGCAGGAACGTATTGAGATCGCTCAGTCACTTCAAAATGCACTGGGTCAGGTTGGCATCACGATGAACATCACCGTCGGTACTGCCAAACAAATTCTGGCGCGGTATCGTGCACGGGAGCTCGACGTCTATCTTGGCGCATGGGGTCCGGACTATCCTGATCCACAAACCAACGCGGGGACATTTGCCTATAATCCTGACAACTCGGACGCGGCCAATGCAACTGGTCTGTTGGCGTGGCGGAATTCGTGGGATACCGGCGGTCTGACCCAAAAAACAGATGCGGCTGTGGTTGAGAACGACACAGTGAAACGTGCGGATATGTACAAGGAGATACAGGCTGAGTTCCGCGACACGTCACCATTCGTCGTTATGTTCCAGCAAATCGAACAATCGGCATTGCGTGAGAACGTGACGGATTTCTCGACCGGTCAGGCGATCACATCGGCGTCGTATTGGCAGGTGACCAAGTAAATGGCACTGGCCGAAAGACCATCTGAGGGGCGCCGCTCGGCGCCTCTTATCCATTGGATCAAGAGCATCCTGAAAACTCTTGGCACCATTGCAATCACGATGCTGGGTCTGCTGTTCGTGACCTTCATCATTGGCCGCGTCATGCCGATCGATCCGGTGCTGGCGATCGTAGGTGAGCGCGCCTCGCAATCGACTTATGATGCGGTCTACCAACAGCTTGGCTTGGATAAGCCACTGTTGGTACAATTCGGGTACTATCTTTGGGACGTCCTGCACGGAGACTTTGGCGACTCGTTACTGAATGCGCGCCCTGTATCCGAAGACATCGCACGTGTTTTCCCCGCCACACTGGAATTGGCGACATTGGGTGTGATGATTGGCATCTTTCTGGGTGTTCCGTTGGGTGTGATTGCTGCCGTGAAGCGGGGGTCCTGGATTGATCAGATTGCCCGCGTGGTCGCGCTTGTTGGCTACTCAATGCCAATCTTCTGGCTGGGGCTCATGGGGCTGCTGGTCTTCTACGGAATACTAGGCTGGGTCGGTGGCCCGGGTCGCCTGGACATCTTCTATGAGGATCTGGTTCCAACGCGAACGGGGCTCATCTTGGTGGACAGCGCTATCGCTCAGGATTGGGATGTCTTCCGCAATGCATTGTCTCACATCGTCCTGCCCGCTGCTTTGCTGGGGTACTACTCGCTGGCTTACATCAGCCGGATGACGCGATCCTTCATGCTGGAACAGCTGTCAGCGGAATATGTCATAACCGCCCGCGTCAAGGGCCTGTCAGAGCGGCAGGTGATCTGGCGCCACGCATTCAAGAATATTCGCGTACAGCTCATTACAGTCATCGCACTGAGCTACGCCAACTTGCTTGAAGGCTCTGTTCTGACCGAGATCATCTTTAGCTGGCCGGGGATCGGCAGCTATATCACAACCGCTTTGTTGAGCGCCGACATGAATGCCGTCCTCGGAGGAACAGTCGTGGTTGGGCTGATCTTTATCTGCCTGAACATATTCTCCGACCTTCTCTACCGTTTCTTTGATCCGAGGTCGAAATGAGCGACATGACTTTGCGTCAGTGGCTGTTGACCGACGAACCCACATCCCGACGCCATGCCAGACTGGCCAGTTTATACAAAGGCTGGTTGACACTGCGATCAAACTCGATGGCAATGGTTGGGTTGGCGATCCTAGTTATCCTCGTGCTGACTGCGGTTTTTGCACCTATTATCGCGCCGCAAGATCCCTTTGTTCAGGATCTGTCCAGCCGACTGCTTCCTATCGGATCCGAAGGACACTTGCTGGGAACCGATAGTCTGGGGCGGGATATTCTGTCGCGCCTGATCTATGGCGCGCGGATAACGCTGTACATTGTGGCGCTGGTGGCGCTCATCGCTCCGGTCGTGGGCCTTTTGGTCGGAACCGTCGCTGGATATGTGGGGGGATGGACGGATGTGATCCTCATGCGCATCACCGATATCTTCCTCGCCTTTCCGCGACTTGTTCTGGCTTTGGCTTTTGTTGCAGCGCTCGGAGCAGGGATCGAGAACGCAGTTCTGGCGATCTCGCTGACAGCCTGGCCGCCTTACGCGCGAATGGCGCGGGCGGAAACACTCACGATCCGGTCGACCGACTATATCAACGCGATCCGGCTTCAGGGGGCCGGGCCACTGCGGATCATCACCCGGCACATCTGGCCACTTTGTATCTCGTCTCTGATCGTGCGTGTCACTCTGGACATGGCCGGGATCATTCTGGCTGCGGCAGGGCTCGGTTTCTTGGGCCTGGGGGCGCAACCTCCAAGCCCGGAATGGGGCGCGATGATTTCTGAGGGCCGCAGGTTCATCCTTGATCACTGGTGGGTTGCCACGGTGCCTGGGCTTGCAATTTTTACGGTTTCACTGGCTTTCAACCTGTTGGGAGACGGGTTGAGGGACGCGCTTGACCCGAAGGACGGTGGGCAATGAACTTACTTGACATCGAAGACCTGTGGGTTCGCTTCCCAACCCGTCAAGGCGTGTTTGACGCGGTACGCGGTGTCTCGTTCTCGTTGGGGCGGGAACGACTGGGGATCGTCGGCGAAAGTGGGTCTGGCAAGTCGATGACAGGGCGGGCCATTCTGCGGCTGATCCGTAAGCCGGGTATCGTCGAAGCCAGCCACATCAATCTGGA